>JAYWEL010000109.1:0-11325 GCA_043779285.1 Chitinophagaceae bacterium
CGAAAAAATCCTTTTTCTTCCATCGTATGTGGGGCATGGTCCGTTGCGATTACATCTAAGCGGTTATCAAGCAAAGCTTTCCACAGCGCTTCTTTGTTATGTGCTGCCTTGATAGCCGGATTGCATTTTATCTGATTTCCCAAACGGGCATAATCATCACTCGTAAAGTGTAAATGGTGTACACAAACTTCGGCAGTAATCCGTTTTTCTTTCAGTGGAAACATATTGGTAAACAACTGCAATTCTTTTTCTGTACTGATATGCAGTATATGCAAACGGGTATTGAATTTTTTAGCAAGCTGAATAGCAAAAAGCGATGATTCATAACAGACCTCCGCATCTCTTATAAGTGGATGTTGTTCGGGAAGCAATGGCTGATTCGTTAGGTTATATTTTTCCAAATTATTTTTGATGACTCGTTCATCTTCGCAATGAGTTGCAATCAACAATTCGCTTTCCTGAAAAATCTTTTCCAATGTACCCGGATTGTCAACCAACAAATTACCTGTACTTGCTCCCATAAAAATTTTAATGCCACAAACATCATTTCTTTTTTCATTGGTGCGTAATACGTCGTCTGCATTGTCATTAGATGTGCCCATGAAAAAAGAATAATTGGCTAATGAATTATGTTTGCCAATTTGATATTTGTCTTCAAGCAATTCTTGTGTAAAAGCCGGTGGAACTGTATTGGGCATTTCCATAAAACTGGTAACACCGCCTGCTACAGCGGCTTTCGATTCGGTATAAATAGATGCTTTATGTGTCAACCCTGGTTCTCGAAAATGAACCTGATCATCAATAGCTCCAGGAAACAGAAATTTTCCTTCTCCATTTATTTCTGTTATTGTAAAAGAGGGTTGAATATTTTTTTCAATTTTTTCAATACGCCCATTCATAATCAACAGGTCGCAAATATTAATACTGCCCTCATTGACGATGGAGATATTTTTAATAATGTAATTTTGCATATCTTGTTAAAGCTTTAAATTAAAGAAACAACTGCATGCAATTTAATAAATCCATCCTTTGTCTTTCATTATTTCTTTCCCCAAGCATTGCATTTTCTCAAACAACATTTTTGACCCAAGGTTCAAAAGATAGAGTCATTCTGGAAAGGATGGAAATTCTTGGACAGACAGACAGCGTATTGAATTTTTCCAAAATACAGCCACTTAGCCGCAAATCAATCATACAAAAAGCAGAAGCCCTGGCAATGAAGATTGATGCTATTGAGCCGGTAGGGGGAAACAGCCAGACAAGTTCTGAAGCACTGTTATCAAAAAAATTGAGTAAGGCAGATAAATATAACCTGAACCGGTTGCTGATGAATAATAGAGAATGGGTAACTGAAAGCAGGTATAAATTTGCAAGTAAAAAACCGGTTGGTAAAAATTTCTATCAATCACCGGCTAATATGTTTGAAGTTAATAATGCTGATTTTTTTCTGGCCGTAAATCCGGTTATTCAATATGTGTTATCAAAAGAGAAGGATAATGATCAAAACCTTTTTTTAAATACAAGAGGAGTTAGTTTACGTGGGCGGATAGCTGATAAAATTGGCTTTGCGGCTTATGTTTCTGAGAACCTGGAAAGACCCCCGATGTATGTACAGCAATGGGTTGCTGCCAGGCAGGCAGTACCCGGAGCCGGGTTTTATAAAGACTTCAAAGATCCCGGTGGATTGGATTATTTTGATGCACGGGGTTATATTAGTTTTAATGCTACAAAATTTATTGATATCAGTTTTGGTTATGATCGAAATTTTATAGGCAATGGACAACGAAGTTTATTCTTAAGTGACTTCTCTAATAATACCTTGTTTTTAAAATTGAATACCCGAATCTGGAAATTCAATTACCAGAATCTTTTTATGGAACTGGTTCCCTCACATAGAACCGGAGCTGATATTCTTTTACCTAAAAAGTATGCGGCTATGCATCACCTAGACATAAACATCGGCAAGCATCTGAATATTGGATTGTTTGAAGGGGTTGTTTTTGGCCGCAAAGATCACTTTGATTTTGGATACCTGAACCCGGTCATATTTTACCGATCTATTGAGCAGCAAAATGGAAGTTTTGATAATTCGGTTGCTGGATTGGATTTTAAAGCCAATGTGGCAAAGCGTTTTCAGGTTTATGGCCAATTAATGCTGGATGAATTTAAATTATCAGAATTAAAAGCAAACAGCGGATGGTGGGCCAATAAATGGGCCATTCAGGCCGGTGTAAAATATATTGATGCATTCAATATCAAAAATCTTGATTTGCAGATTGAGCATAATAGAGTAAGACCTTTTACTTATTCTCATCGCGATTCGGTTGCAAATTATAGCCACTACAATCAACCGTTAGCACATCCTTTAGGTGCCAATTTTCAGGAAACCATTGGCGTTGTTCGTTATCAACCGGCACCTAAATGGTTAATACAGGGTAAGCTGATCAATTATAAGCAGGGGAATGATATAAATAATGAAAGTTTTGGAAGTAATGTTTTTTTACCCAATATACCTCCATATCGTAGAAGAGATGATGGATACAATATCGGGTCGGGGTTGGAAACAAATGTACTGCTTGGAAGTTTTTTACTTTCGTATGAATGGAAAGAAAATCTGTTTTTTGAAGTTTCTGCTTTATATAGAAAAACAGATGTTCCCACGAATAGTTTATTATCAACGAATACTTCAGTTATTTCGGCCGGTATCCGCTGGAATATGCACCGAAGAGAATTTGAATTCTAACCTTCAAGATGAATACTGAATGTAACTATTCTTGACAGGATACGATCCAAGATATTACTGTATTTCAGGTTTTCGTCACGGCTATGAATATCTTTCAACCCGTTGCCAATTTTAATTTCAGGGGATAATATAAAACTGGGAAAATAAAAATTGAATCCCATTCCGATTTCAACCCCCATATCGTTTTTTTTGATTTTTATTAAATCCTCCGCTTTTCTTGAACTGGCATTGGAGGCCATGTCGATATCTGCTTTTACACCACCCAACATGTACACCCGAAAATTACCAATCCGGTCTGAAGAAAATTTAACCTGTACCGGCAACGTAACAATGATGGATTCTACTTTTTTGATAACATCTGTTCCGTCTAGTGGGTCGGGGTATTTTAGTTTGTATTCCAGGTTTCGTTCCATAAACATCAATTGCGGATTGAAACGAAGTTCAAAGCGTTCATCTATTCTTTTTGTTGCTAAAAGGCCAAGAGAAAAGCCGCTTGAGATTTTAGACTCAGTAACTAAAACGCTGTCATACTCTAAAAACCTGGGGTGAAGTTCTAACTGAAAACGGGGGGAATTTACACCTAATGTTATACCGAAATAATATGGTTTTAAATCATGATCATATTGGTGAAGTTCAACATATTGCGAATTGGAATTCAAAGAAACAAAAAGCAGGCTACTTAGAACAGTTAGTCTGAACAGTTTCATTGTATTTTCCTTCCTGAGTAAATGCAACATATTCCTAAACTTAAAGATTTATAGTTGGTTTCTGAAAAGCCTGTTGCATTAAAAACTTTCATAAATGCACGACGATCCGGAAATGCTTTGGCTGATTCATTTAAATATTTATATGCTTTTTTATTTTTTGAAAACCAGTGTGCCAATTGCGGGGCCACTGTTCCCATATAAAAATCATACAAACGGCTAAACATTGGATTTGTTGGTTTTGAAAACTCCAATACAATTAATTGTGCACCGGGTTTTAACACTCTTAACATTTCCTGAAGACCTTTTTCTAAATCTTCAAAGTTCCTGACTCCAAAAGCAACCATTATGCCATCAAACGAATTATCAGGAAAGTTTATTGCCTCACTATCACCAAGATGAAGATCTATTTTATTTGTAAATCCTTCTTTTTCAACCTTTTTACGACCAATTATCAGCATTTGTTCCGAAATATCGATACCGGTAATTTTTTGGGGCTTTAATATTTTACAAGCAAGAATCGACATGTCGCCTGTACCGCAAGCAACATCTAATAGATGTTTTGGGTTGTCTTTTCGAAAATAGTTAATCGCTTTTTTTCTCCAGGAAACATCAATGCCCAGGGAAAGAAAATGGTTTAAAAAATCATAGCGTTTTGCAATATTGTCAAACATTTTTGCAACCTGCTTTTTTTTACTTTCCTTGTTTTCATTAAAGGGTGTAATATCGTCGTGTGGTAATTTGTTTGTCATAGATTGGCGAAGTTATGCGGTTTTATCAAGTGTTAGAAAGGGGTTCAATAAAAAATTAGCACAAGCAATTGCAAAATTTCGTCCGTTATTTGCATGAATAACGACATGGAAATAGTATTTTCAAAATATCTGATAAGTAGTCCGTCAATCGTAAACTGCCCGCCGGCCGATCGTCCGGAAATAGCGTTTATTGGAAGGAGTAATGTGGGGAAATCTTCATTGATCAATATGATTTGCAATTTTGCAAATTTGGCTAAAATATCTTCGGCACCGGGAAAAACCCAAATGATCAATCATTTTGAAATAGTAAATGAAAATAAAAAGAATTGGTATCTGGTTGATTTGCCGGGTTTCGGATTTGCCAAAGTTTCGATTAGGCAAAGACGAAAATGGGAAAAGATGATTGAAGAATATTTATGTAAAAGAGAAAACCTCGCCAATATCTTTATACTTATTGATAGCCGGCATTCACCACAGCAAATCGATCTGGATTTCATCAATAAATTAGGTGGATGGAATGTGCCTTTTGCATTGGTTTTTACCAAAACAGATAAATCAACACAATCCATTGTCAGTAAAAACATCAAGGATTTTTTTATGGAGATGAAAAAAAACTGGGAAGAGATACCACCTTATTTTATTACATCTTCCGTAAAAAGAACAGGCAGAAGAGAACTGTTGGAATATATTGGAAAAATTTGCAGCGAAGAGTAATAAAAATATTGTTTTAAAATTGTTAATAAAGGGTGTATGTAATATTAGTTTAATATGGGTATCTTTCACCTTGAATAAAACGTTAGTATGAAAATTACATTATCCGAAAAAAATTTTGTTGTTATATTATTTGTTATCGTGGTTTTTACTTTTTCTTTTGCTCAAAAAGACAGTGAAAGTATAGAAAAACTTTACTTCAAAACCCAAGGTTCAAATCCCCGTCCTTCATCAATTTTAGCGGAAAATAATTTTAAAATTCCACAACAAAAAAGAATACTAGAAGCCAAGAATAACTCTGGAGCTAATCGGAAGTCAATTAATTAATAATTTTGTTAGCACAGCTACTGCTGGCAAAGGCTTCGGGTTTTGCTTTAAAAGCAAATCCCATTCCCAATATATATCCCATCGCTTCCTTCAACGCATCATTACTTTTAAAATTGGGATTCGTATTGATATCGGCATGAACTTCCATGTCTACATTGTATTTTGTAAAAAGATTACAGAGTTCGTAAGCGATTTCAATGCTTTTGGCTACTTCCATCAACATTCTCTCTTTAATGGTTAGACGTTGTTTCGTTTTTTCATTATGAATAAACATAAAACCGCCATGTCCTTCCCTAAGGAAAACAATAACCGTAGCATATTCTGTTTCTATACTTCTTACCTGAGAGTCGGTACCAATACAAACTTTTAATTTAAAGCCGGCATTTGTTTCGCGAATGATGGCAGATTCTACAGCATTTAAAATGGGCAAATCTATTGTGTCGCCATTAAATTTTCTCCATAACATATTAAAGAGGTTTATACAAGTTATTGAAAAACCTGTTATAAAAAAACAAACGGTAAAAGAATTGCGAATTTTTGTCCTTAAAAAATTAGTGATTCTACTTAATAAATAAAAAAGGTTCTCCTTTTGGGGAGAACCTGTAAGTAATAGAGAACGGATTAAGTCTTAGTGTTTGATAATAACTCGTTTAATTATTTATTGTTTTACAAATTTTTCAGTCCATTGTGCAAGGCCATCGGTATAACGTATCATATAGATACCACTGGTTAAATTATTTACGGTAATTGAATTAGTACCGATTGTTAAAGGGCCATTATTGATTGATCTGCCATTCAAATCCATCACCGAATAATTGAATTTACCGGGGCTATTAATTCTTAAACTGTTGTTGTTAATCATATTTGTTATTAACTCAGGAGAAGACTTTGTTAATGCAGGTGTTCTTGACGGTCCTACACCTTTTGTTATTTTAACTACTGGTTCAATTTTGGAGATATTTGAAAATGCTTGTGTCTGATTAGCAAAGTTTACATTTAACCTATAGTATGCAATGGTTGCGAAAGTTGTATAGGAATAACTGGTTGCGCTTGTAGATGTTTCAGCAAGTTTATTAAATAATATACCATCGCTTGATAATTCTATAACCAGCTTTGATATAGCTTGAGTAGAAGTTATTTTCCAGGTTAGATTATGTTTTGTTTTTGCAACTACTGCATCTAATACAATAGTCGGTGCAACTACAGTAGTTGTATCTGTTGGGGGTGTAGTTGGATTTTCAGAAATATAGTTTGCCTGCAATGCATACGAACCTAAACTTGCATAACCGGAAGAAAATGTATTCCCTCTTCCTTCAACTCTCAGATAATAAGTACCGGTGTTCAAAGTGGTATCAATAAAAGAATTTAATAAAGTTCCCGGATTATATACACCAACAACAGTTTGTGATCCATCAATTAATGAAACCTGCACATCCAAATCAGACCCGGCATTTCCGGCGCCGACGCTGTAAGGAATTGCAGAAAGCTGAAAACGGCCGGATTGGGTCATGGAATATTTAAATAAATCCTGATCTGCAGGCTTTTCAATGATACCGTTTATGGTAAATTGATTATTTGAAAATGGAGCTGTTGTTGCCGTTGTTATTGTATTTTGATGATCATCAGCTCTGTAACCAAAGCCATTTGTATTACCAGATATAACGCTTAAATCATCCTGTGTGCTTGTACATCCAGTTGAATTTGGTCCATTATGCCATTGAGATAAGTTTTGATAATAACCAACTCCCATAATTGGAGCCCAGCCTATTTCACCGGTACCTGCACCATAATTATAATCGGATGTTTTTACACAATTAACATCATAGGCAGCCTGATGGCGTAAACCCAGTGTATGTCCTGCTTCATGTGCACCGGCTTCAGAAATAAATTTAATGTTATTATTCAGTAAAGCAGAAAATACAAAACATGGTGTGTTATCACCCCAGGTAAATGAATTTGTGAAAGCTACTCCGCCAGCAGCTCCGTACCAACTGGATGTAACCGTAAATATTACCCGCATTCTTCTGGTTGCGGGGGCACTCCAGTATTTTGTAGAATCGGTAGTGATGTTGATGTTAAATGGCCGGTAATCTTCAGCAATACGATTGAAAATTTCCGTAATCTGGGCATCATTTAATCCAGAGGCGCCACACTCAATAGGCCCGGAAACATTCCAACTGGTGCCGGCAACAGTATGGCCATCAAAGTCTAAAAATATAGCACTGGGTGCTGCTGGGAGACTACTTAATTTGGGAACTTGCGCATTTGCCATAAGAGAACCGATACACAAGAACAGTGACAGAATTGCCTTTGTAAAGTTTTTCATGGGAGGACAGTTTAAAAATTTGTTTTGTTAGGATAATTGGATGGATTGGATGTATAACCGTTATTTTTATTCGGTTACTATATCATAAAAACTTTTTTTCTTGAATGAATATTTGCCTTCTTCTTTTACCAATTCAAAAGCATCTCCGTGCAGCTGACTAATAACTCTTCCAACGTATGAAATTGATTTGTCTTCATTCGTAATTTCACTCATTGTTAAAACGGCTCCTTGTCTGCTTAGAGATTTTACAACTATACTTTTAACATTGGGATCCATATCATCGGATACAGATACAATCGTACCATTAAAAATAAAATTACTTGAGAATGGAAGGTTAATAGATTGGCCAACTTTCAGTCGTACGATGGATTTGAAGTCGAGCGAAGGATTGATCGTAATCCGGTCTGCCTGGTCTTTAAAAAGTTTGGGCTTACTATAATCCGGTTCGTTAATCGGCACTGCTTTGTCCGAAAAATCTTTTTGACCCTGCGATACAACCTGTGCGGATGTATTTACTGTGTAAAAGGTTGCTATGCATAAGCATAGCATGCTTAGGTATTGGTTTTTCATGTTGGATTTATTTTAAAAGCTAAACAAATTTCAAGCAATTATTATCTTGCTTCTTTCCGTTCAAAACACAAGTTGCAGAAAATTAAATTAGGAAAACAGAAATGGCCCAGAATTTATCAATAATTAAGTAGTACCACTAAAAAACTATCGTAGTTTTCCTATACTTTTTGAATGTATGGGATAATAATTTAATACAAACCGGTACTTAACATGACTAATGTGCATGCTTCTAGTACTTCAATATTGTTTGTTTTAGCTATTTCTGAAAGCACATCATTTTCAGCTCCCGGATTGAAGATGATCCTTTTTGGATGGAGGGAAAGTATGAATGAATGATATTGTTTTTGATGTCCTTCATTCAGATAAAGTGTAACAGTATCTACATCTTTCCAATCTTTTAATGTGGTTTCAATGAAAGTATCTTCAATTTGTCCGCCCTGTTTACCAAACGCAATGACCGGATGATTACTTGCAATTAATCTTTTCACCGCTAAATGACTGTACCTGGAAGGGTTTGAAGAAGCACCCATCACCAATGTTTTTTTATAGTTAACCATACATGTAAAGGGTGGTTTTATTAATGATTGGTTAAGCTAAATATAGGCCAAATTAAAAAAGGCTGTTCAGATAAATCCTAACAGCCTTTTAGTTAATGAAAATTTATTAAACCAGCATAGTTACCGGATTCTCCATGAATTTTTTGAGTGTTTGAAGAAAGGCAGCACCTATTGCACCATCCACACTTCTGTGGTCGCAGCTTAGGGTTACTTTCATTACATTGGTTACACCAAATCCTTCTCCTTTCCTTACTACTACTTCTTTTATTTTTCCTACGGCAAGAATGCAGCTATCTGGCGGATTGACAATGGCTGTAAATTCATCGATATCCATCATTCCCAAATTAGATATGGTAAATGTATTTCCACTGAATTCATGTGGTTGTAATTTTTTGTTTCTTGCTTTGTCGTATAATTCTTTCGATTCAGCCGAAAGTTGACTCATCGTTTTTTGATCTGCGAAACGGATAACAGGAACAATTAAACCTTCAGGTAAAGCAATAGCACTTCCAATATGTACATGCTGATAAGTTCTGATAAAGTCATCCATCCAGGATGAATTGACAGCCGGGTGTAATCTTAATGCCGTTGCACAAGCTTTAATAAGCATATCCTGAAAACTGATTTTAACCGGACTTACTTCATTCATTTGTGATCGGGCTGCCAGGGCATTATCCATATTTATTTCCATTGTGAGATAAAAATGGGGTGCAGAAAATTTGCTTTCACCCAAACGCTTGGCAATCGTCTTTCTCATTTGCGTATTAGGTGTGTCAATATATCCTTCTTCTCCTTTAACGGTTGTTACAATGGATGGTTTACTTTCAGCTACTGAAGCTGTTTGTGGAGCAGGAGTTACAGATTTAGAAGCATCAAAATTATCTATGTCCGATTTGGTTATTCTTCCTGCGTCGCCGGAACCATTTACATTTTTCAGATCTATACCTTTTTCTGCGGCAAGTTTTTTTGCTAAAGGTGAAACTTTAATTCTTCCGTCATCTGAACTATCTGAAACACTGGAAGAGGTTTCAACAGTTGCAGGAATGCTAACAACTTGCTCTGGAGTTTCTGATTTTACAGCATTTTGTGATCCTGATTTTACCGCAGTCACAATTGCCTCAATATCTACTTTGCCTTTTTCTCCAATGATACAAAGCAATCCGTTTACAAGTATTTTCTCTCCCTGGTTTGCACCTATATATAAAAGTGTTCCATTCTTATAGCTTTCCAACTCCATGGTTGCCTTGTCCGTTTCAATATCGGCAAGTACTTCACCTTTTTTTACGGTATCGCCTACGTTTTTATGCCATCCGGCAATTACACCTTCTTCCATTGTGTCACTCAAACGTGGCATTAATACTACTTCTTCCATTTTTGAAATATCCATATTACTTTTTGATTCAGTTGTAATTATTATTTCCGGTTCGGTTGATGATTGTTTTGATTCAATATTCAACCCGGTGTTTTCTGCAATGAGTTTAGTGATGTCTTCACCTTCCATTCCGATAATGGCCAGCAAGTCGTTGACCTGTAGTTTTCCTCCTTTTGCAGTACCAATGTGCAACAACACACCATCTTTATAACTCTCCAGTTCCATGGTGGCCTTATCAGTTTCAACTTCTGCTAAAAGGTCTCCCTTTTTAACCACTTCGCCAATATTTTTATGCCAATCTGCAATAACCCCTTCGGTCATGGTATCACTTAAACGGGGCATCAATATCACTTCAGCCATAACAATTCAATATTTTTTTGATTTCTAAGAGCCGAAATTACGGTAAAATGATTAATTGAATTAATGACTGATATTAATAATCTAATTCCAGTCTCAACTTTTCTTTGAGTTCTTTTACAAGTGGATACTGTTCTATTATTTTAAAATATTGTTCTTTAGAGGATAAGGGAATTTCTACAGCAGGTTGTCCACTTTTATTTTCCTCTACTATTATCGAATACTGAAGTTTTTTATTTTGAAGGAATTTTTGCAAAAATGCGGATGTTTTTACCCGTTCTTTTTCAATAAATTTTTGATCGAGATTATTTATTGTCACTACTTCAAAACTATTTTCATCAACAACTCTTAAAGTAGCTAATTCGAAACTTTGGTAAGCAGAGTTTTTTTCTTCTTTTATTTTAAGTTTCAATTCATTCCAACCAGCTTCTAATTGATCTATTTGTAAAGCTAAATTCACAGTCTGACCTGTTGAGATCGCTTTATCTTTTACTTTATTCCTGATTTCTTCAAGTGCAGATGTTTTTTTGCCATCCCTTAAAATCGGTTTTTGAGATGGTTGAACCGTTTCTTTTATTGTAGTAATTGAAATCGATTCAACAGGTTTTGCTTTTATTTCAGGAGTTTCAATAATCAGTTTTGCATCAGAAATATTTGCTGTATGTTGCTTTTCTTCTTTTACCCTTAAAGGAGTAATAGAACGGAATGGAACCGGTTTAACCGAGTCAACTATTTTTTTTTTAGAAAGCGTATTATTGGTCAGTGTTAATTCAATGGCTTGTTTCAGGTAACAGAGTTTTATTAAAGCCAATTCCACATGTAATCTTTTATTCCTTGATGACTTGTAATGTATTTCAGTATCGTTCAGGATATTTAAAACACTTACCAAATAGCCGGCATTTGTGT
>JAYWEL010000110.1:0-11314 GCA_043779285.1 Chitinophagaceae bacterium
ACCTAATGCTTTGGCATCTTCAAAAAAAACTTCGCCAATATGTAAACCAATGCGAAGTGGAACAGCCGGTTCAGACTTCAAATTTTTTTGTACGGCTAAAGAACAATTAACCGCATCGGTAGCGCTGGAGAAAATACAAAGACTTCCATCGCCATAATAATTTAATATCTGTCCATTAAAATGGGTTACCCATTTTTCAAGCGTAGCATTATAATGTTTGATGACCGCCACTGCTTTTTGCTCATCGGCCTGCATCATAGCCGTGTACCCGACAATGTCGGTAAACATGATGGCGGCGAGCTGGCGGGTTTGCGGCATTTAACTAATTATATATGGTTTTAAAAATAAATCAGCATTCATTATCCAGTACACTAATTATTTTTTCGTAAAATTCCTTTGCTCTTTCGGGGCTGCTGCCAATACATACAACACCCAGCTTGCCAAATTGCGACAAAGCACCAATCAAATGAAACATCACTCCTTCCTGCGAAGTACCATCGTAATGCAAATCATGAATCATGGCAATATCAATCAGGTCATGTGGCACAAGTCCTTTATATTTTTCACTTTTTAAATTATCCGAACAGAAATAATAACGTACCAAATTCCCTTTCGATGTGTAATATTTCCCGTCTTTTTCATTATACAAACCATCGGTTAAAAACTGCAGCATCAGGAAAGGATGTGTGGTACCACCTTTCCGAAGATTTATTTCTATTGGATAATGTGCCCACCCCCGTCCGACAGCCTGCCCGACTATGTCATTCAGGCGGGGGTCATCCGGGCAGGTATTATTTTCTTTTACCGAAATAAAATCGATACCAAATCTTCCTAAGATTTTTTTGTCTTTCAAGTTATTGGCAATTTTCCTGCCCAATGTTGCCAAATCAACAGCATACTCATGCGATGCAGGGAAAATAGCACCCTGATAAACCTGGTCCGATTCTCCACCCATAATTTGATCATGTGTAGAAACAATTTCTATTTCACCCAACGGATCAATTTTACATTGCACGGATGGAGACACTTTCACAAGGGCGTCTATAAATTCTTCCACGATGCCACCCATCATTTCAAATTTTTCTAAAAATTGTTCCATTGAAAGTTTGGATGCTACAATTTTTAATTTACACTCCAGGTTTTCTATGATCCATTTTTCGAGATCCTCCACTGCATTTTCAGGATACAGAAATATAGCGTTCCCATCACCACTGAATCCGTCATTTAGTTTTATGACAGCTCTTTTCAATGAGGGTTTCTTTTTCTTTAATTTACAAAGTGACTCGGTGATTTCTTTTATTGTTTTCAGGTTTTCGAACCCTTCCGGCATGTGTAAACCGGCCTCCCGGAAAATCTGTCTACTGCCAGATTTTGTTCCCCAAAACAAACTATCGGGGTCGCAACCATACAATGGAATTCCCAGTTTAACCGAAAGTGTACGTTCCAATTCAGTAACATTGAAACAAGCCATATGTGCTACATGACCATCAGGGATTGTGTTTTTAATTCGTTCAATAAGTCGTGGCCTTGCTAATATTTTTTCGGTCAATGATTTATGTGAAGCATCATAACAGCTCAATAAATGCAACCTTTTTCTGGCATGGTTTCCGGTGATACCGGGTAACAAATGCAGGTAATAGTCGATAATAACCGGATCGATAACCGTACTGCTGACATAAATAACATGCGAACGGGGCATACGTAAAAGCATCAGCATGCATAGCAACCTTTCCTCGTAATGCACTATGCCATCTATCTTATCCAGTATCTCCTGGTCAAGCGTTAAGCTGGGTATAACTACAATTGTTTTTAATCCGAGTTTATCGGCAAATACCTTTGAATAATCTTTCTGAAAATTATTTCGTAATTGATTAAAATATGCCTTCTCTTTTTCGGAAGAAAAAGCAGAAATATCATTTAACTTATTTTGAGAATCGGTTAACATTTACTTTTACATTTAGTGTAAAAAGCTACTAACAGAGTACCTTAAATGTACTTGATTTTATTTGCCTATTTAAGAAATGCTTCCTTTTAATGTTTATGAAACCGAAGCAGATCAGGCATCCTGTCCAATCCAAACGGCTCCGCCAATGCTGTCTTTTTTTGCACCGGTAACAGAAGCCAGCACATTGTTTTCTTCCCGCCATCTTAAAACACCGATCAATCCCATGATCAAAGCCTCTTTATTATTGATAATGGCCGGCTCTGGAATTTCGATATGCATATTTATATCTTCCAATTTTTCGCTTAATATTTCAATCAGAAAATGATTGAAGGCCCCACCACCCGTTATTAATATTTTTGAATTAGATGAATACATGTTCTTTACCGATTCACAAATCTGAAAGCAAATATGTTCAACATAAGTTCTTAATTCATCAACAATGTTTAATCCCATTTTTTTTATCAACGGATAAACCTGATCCGTTCCAAAATCATTCGCCAATGATTTTGGTGCCGGTTTTTTGTAATATTCTAAACAATTTAGCTGAGTTAATAAATCCATATTGACAGTTCCTAACCTGGCCAATTCTCCTCCTTCATCAAATGGCTGGCCTGCATCAGCAGCTAATAAATTCAGCACCCTGTTTGCCGGACAAATATCGAAAGCTTGCACATTTCCAATTCCCTCCTGATCATGAAATGCAAGGTTTGCAATTCCTCCCAGATTCAAAAAGCATTGAACTTTGGGGAATAATAATTTTTCTCCAATCGGAACGATGGGGGCACCCTGTCCACCCAATGCTATATCCATTGCCCGAAGATCACTGACTACATTTATTCCTGTGGTTGCGGCAATAGCAGCTCCATCACCTAATTGGGCCGTCATTTTTTTATCTGGCATATGAAAACTGGTATGCCCATGTGATGCTATTAACTGAATCTGGTATTGCAAATTATTTTCTTCAATAAACCGGTTAACCATTTGTCCGGTCAATTCGCCGTATGCTGTATGTAGGAGCTGATACTCTTTTGCCGACAGATAAATGCAATCCCGTAGTTTTTGCTCCCATACTTTATCATACGAATAACATGCAGATGCTTTAATTTCAAATGCCCATAAACCGGAAGTCTCTTGAAATTCTGCAAAAACAATATCAAGCCCATCCAAAGAGCTTCCACTCATTAATCCAATTACCCTATAAACCATGCTAATAATTATGTTTTAATACAATAGGCTTCTAAAAAAAAGCCTTGTGTTTTAGTTATACATTTTTTAAAGTTAGATTTGTCAAAAATAGTTTTATCTCCCGGCAGAAAAACAGATTTTTTTATTTTAAAAATTCAGCCATGGTTGTCAATTTAAGCGAAGAACATAGCCTGATCAGTAATTGGGTTAGTGAATTAAGGGATGTAGAAATGCAGAAAGATCGTATGCGTTTTCGTCGTAACCTGGAACGAATCGGTGAGGTTATCGCTTATGAAATCAGTAAGACATTGCCTTTCGAAGAGGTAGATATCCAAACTCCCATGGGTATTTCGGTTTCCAAAGTCATGAAGGAACAACCGGTTTTAGCAACCATTCTCCGTGCTGGTCTTCCACTTCATCAGGGTTTATTAAATTATTTTGACAAAGCAGATAATGCGTTTATATCCGCTTACCGCAAACATAATAAGGACGGATCTTTCGAGATCAGCCTCGATTATATTTCCTGCCCCGAAATTGAAAACAGGATTCTGATTATTTCAGACCCCATGCTGGCAACAGGTTCTTCCTTAGTGAAAACCATTCATTATTTAAAAGAAGAAGGCAGACCAAAAGAAATTCATATTGTTGTTGCCATTGCCTGCACCGTTGGCATTGAGTATGTAAAAAGAGAAGCACCCAATGTGACTATCTGGTGTGGCGATATTGATGATGAACTAACTGCTAAAGGCTATATTGTTCCCGGATTGGGCGACGCCGGCGACTTGGCTTATGGAACTAAAATTCAAATGTAAATTTATCCCTGCATTTATTCTTTCTGTTTCATGAAATTTAGATTAACTTTTTCAGGAACAGTTAATTTTGTAATTTACTAAGCTCAAATCATTGTTTGAAAAAGTTATTTTTCACATTTTTATTTTTATTTGCTTGCATGCTAAATGTACAGGCACAGGATCCTAATTTTTCACAATTCTTTGCTTCCCCATTAACATTGAATCCGGCATTGACCGGAAAATTTGACGGCGTTTACCGGGTTGCCGGAAATTACCGAAATCAATGGCCTACCATAAATAATGCATTTACAACCACCACAGCATCGGTAGATATGGGTATATTAAAAAAGCAGATTCCGGAGTATGATCAGTTTGGGATTGGATTTATGGGATTTTCTGATAAAAGTGGAAACGGTGTGTTACAAAACAATGCAGCCGCATTTTCTTTTTCCTATCATAAATCATTAGACGAAGATGGATATCATCAGATTGGTGCCGGTTTTCAAACCGGTTTTATGAATAAAAGACTGGATATTAATAATGTTGTTTTTGAAGATCAATTAACAACGAATGGTTTTACCGGTGTAACTAGTGAACTATTTACAAAAGATCAATTGAACATTAAATATGTTGATGTAAATACAGGTATATTTTATAATGGCAGCACTAATGGATTCAATAATTTCTATTTAGGTGCTTCTATATATCATATCAACAGACCCAAAGAAACTTTTCAGGGTGCTCAATATCTTTTAGACCCACGTACTACGTTTCAAGCTGGAGGAAGAATTCCCATTGCCGGAATAAAAAATTATTTACACTTCAGTGCCAGTCAAAGTATACAAGCGAATGCCAGAAATACGTCAATCGGTGCAGCGTATTCTTTGAATACAAATGGAGATGAGTTCTATCCCGTTAATTTATATGCGGGTGCATGGTATCGTATTGGAGATGCGCTTATACCATATATCGGGTTGGAGTTTGGCGAATTTCATTTGGGTGCAACATATGATATAAACCTATCGGGATTAAAACCCGGCTCGAACACAAGAGGGGGTGCAGAAATTTCGCTTATCTACATAAAAAAACAAGTAGATCCAAGTGCCAAAAAACTGAATTGCCCTAAATTCTGACAATTTTATTTGCCAATATTCCCAATTAAAAGTGGAATCAAAAACCAACTGAATAAGGTTATTAAGATGATAGAAATCATATTCATAATAAACCCTGTTTTAGTCATATGATGCAAGCGAATCATTCCACTTGAAAAAACAATGGCATTTGGTGGTGTACCCATGGGTAACATGCTGGCACAACTTGCAGCAAGTGTCATTGGAATGCCTAACATCAATGGATTCATCCCCAATGCATCTGCCAGGCCAGCAATGACCGGAGCAAAAACAATCACCTGAGCTACATTACTCATCAGTTCACTTAAGAAAACCGAGATGACCGTAATTGCAAAAATAAGTAACAACCCATTGCTCGAAAACTGAGCAAGCCATTGTCCGAGTTGCTCTATTAATCCGGCATTTTCCAACGCCTGAGCCAACGTGATGCCGCCACCAAATAAAACAAGAATTCCCCAGGCCATATTTTTTGTATCTGTCCAGTCTAACAGTACCGAACCTTTGCTGTCTTTCATTCCGGATGGTATGATAAAAAGTGCTAGAGCACCAATCATAGCAATGATCGAATCATCCAGTTTTATAATGCCCGTTTGATTGATGATTGATTTGGTTATCCATAAAAAGGCAGTTGATAAAAATACAATCAACACTCTTTTTTCTGCTATTGAAAGAGGACCTAGTTGATTAATCTCATCATGAATTAATTTGCTGGTTGCATCACTTTTCTTGATATGATTTGGATAAAGTAACCTGGTCATTACCCAATAAAGGCTAAACATTAAAAGTATTGCAATGGGCATACACAGCAGCATCCAGTCTATAAAATCAATGGCATGGTTATACTTTTTTTCGATAAAACCAACAAACGCAACATTGGGTGGTGTACCAATAATTGTTGCAATACCACCAAAGTTTGCCGCGTAAGCAATTGCCATCAATAAAGTGATTGAAAAGTTTTGAATATTCCCGCCAATATTATTGTTGTCTTTCATTACATGAATGACAGAAAGGGCAATTGGAAACATCATCATAGTGGTAGCTGTATTACTTAACCACATACTCAAAAGTCCGGATGCCAGAATAAACCCTAATACAATTCTATTTCCACTGGTACCGGTAAGCCTTACAATATTTAATGCAATGCGTTTATGCAGGTTCCATTTCTCAATAGCAAGGCCAATCATAAACCCTCCCATAAAAAGGAAAATGATTGGATGGGCATATGGTGATGCCGTTTCTTCAATGCTGGCAATCTTTAATAGTGGAAAAAGAATGATAGGTAAAAGAGCCACTGCAGGTAATGGCATAGCCTCAGTAACCCACCAAGAGACCATTAATATAGCAATAGACAATACTTTGCAGGCATGTTCATTTAACCCTAAAGGGTTTAAATAATAAAATAGGATTGCTATAATTGCTCCGCCAATTAATGAAACTACACGTAGGTTTTTTTGCAACATTCTATACGAATTATATTAACTGATTTTATCTGGGACTCGAACTTACAAAAGGATTTCCTTTTACAAAATAACGATACGGTTGCAAACTGTCTTCTCCTGCACTGGTCATTCCAATTCTGGTCGATTGGCAAATAAGTGATTCATCAACATGAAACCCATCATCCGCAATATAAACTGATTCACTATTCAGGAATTCACCATCTTGTTGCAAAGTCAAACCCATGGCCTTACTCAAATTACCAGGGCCACTGGTCAGTTTATTTGTAAAGGAATTCAAACCTCTACGTTTCATCATGGTTTCAATTCCTTCTAACGGTTCAATAGCTCGTATTAATATGGCATGAGGAATTCCTTCCTCATTTGTTATAACATTAAACATATCATGCATACCATAACAAATATACATATAAGCTTTACCCGCCTCGGCATACATCATTTCATTTCGCTTGGTTCGTTTTCCATTGTATGCATGGGATGCTCGGTCGATGATTCCGTTATAAGCTTCCAGTTCAACGATTCTGCCGGCTGTTCTTATTCCATCGATATTTGTTACCATAATTTTACCGATCAATTCAACGGAGATTTGAAAAATATTTTCTCTTCTGTAAAAATTTAATGAAAGTTTATTCATAACATTGAAAATTCCAGAATCATTGAAAGTGATTCGAATGAAATATATTTAACCCCAAATGTAAGTTTTGCTGAAAGAAATTGTCATAGCTATTCAATCTTATTCTGAAGCTCATCGACTTGTTATGAAACACAAGCTTTGGAAATGGATTCTGATACCCGGAATTATTTATGCTATCTTATTTATGGTTAGCATGTATTTTTTCGGCAAATCTGCTACAGGTGTTATTGAATACCTTACCAATATTTCCGGTATCAGCAACTGGATACAAAAATTTCAAAACAGCTGGCTTGGTTTCTTCTTCACTTTTGCAGGAATTATCCTCTGGATGATCCTCATGTTTTTTTATTTTTCATTATTTAAGTATATCTGGTTAATTGTTGGTTCACCCATATATGCATACCTCAGTGAAAAAACGGATGCTATAATTTCAGGTAATGATTATCCGTTCAGTTTGACTCAATTGTTGAAAGATGCTGTACGAGGTGTACAATTAGCCGTACGCAATTCGTTGTGGCAGACAGTTTATACAGTATCTCTTTTATTATTATCATTGATTCCACTAGTTGGTTGGATAGTTCCGTTGATCGCATTATTTGTTGAATGCTATTATTTTGGTTTTTCCATGCTCGATTACAGTAGTGAGCGAAATAAACTTTCCGCATCGCAAAGCATTGCATTTATTTCGAATCATAAAGGATTGGCCATTGGAAACGGAATCGTTTTCTATATTATGCATTTCTTTATCATCATTGGCTGGGTGCTGGCTCCATCATATGCCGTAATAGCCGCAACCATCAGTATGCATAAAGCAAAATCCCTTTAATCATGCGTATTCCGGGTAAAGTATATTTAATTCCTTCTTTTCTGCATGAAAACGGATTAGAGGCCTTGCCTTTGTATTTAAAAAATGCAGCAGCAGATTGTTCAGTTTTTTTTGTGGAGAATGAACGGTCGGCCAGACGGTTTTTCAAAAAAATCTGGAAAGAAATGGTCATTGATGATTATCAATGGGTAACAATTCATAATGCGGAAGAAAAAGTAAAAGCTCAATTCAAATCATTTTTGAATCAGGGAAAAAATATTGCCATCATCAGTGAGGCAGGCTGTCCGGGCATTGCAGATCCGGGACAAATTCTGGTTGAAGTTGCACAACAAATGAATGCTCAGGTAAAACCATTGGTAGGGCCCAGTTCTATCTTATTGGCATTGATGGCAAGTGGTATGAATGGACAACAATTTCAGTTTGTTGGTTATTTACCCATTGCGGAAAATGAAAAAATAAAAAAACTGAAAGAACTGGAATTGGAGTCACGAAAAAAATCGTGCACCCAAATTTTTATAGAAACGCCTTATCGGAATAATCAGATGATTCAAACGATTTTAAAAAATGCAGATTCTTCAACCCAACTTTGCATCGCTGTAGACCTGACAGGGGATACAGAATGGGTTAAAACTAAATCCATTTCAGACTGGCAAAATGAAATGCCTGACATTCATAAACGAACTGCTATTTTTCTGATTCTTGCCAGATAAATCAACCTATGGCCATTAAGCAAGATGCTATCCCAAAAAGAAATTGAAGAGAAAATATTAATTACAATTAACCGATAGCAATTTATGTAAACTTGTTTATGGTTATAAATCAGCCAATTATACCGATACGGTATCTATATTGGTCCAATTCGTGCAAGGACTTCTTGTACCAAACAGCTACTCTATCGGCATAAACAATTCTAAAGTTCAAAAAGTCCTTTGGACTATTTTGAACTAAGAATTGGTATTAATTGCATTTAAAATACATAAATAGCTTGAAGAAACGCCGTGCAAACTTTTACGCAACGAAACAAATATTGTCTTTACAAACTTTAGAAACAGTAATACAAACAAATAATTATTAATATAACCTTAAAACAAAAAACGAAGTGGAAATAGTAGCATTTATCTCATGACTTATTAGCTTCATTACATTGATAGTATTCTTTGTAATGTCAGGAAACGTAGCACAAATTAAAAGATTATTGGAAAGCTCCAAACTAAAAGAAGAACCAATGATGTATGGTAGCCGTCCAAAAAACAGTTGGCCCGCTTCAATATATGACTTGCGTTTATATTCGAAAATGAGGGTTCCCATTATTTGAAAAAATACAAACTGTTTTGAAATACAAGTTGGTTCGTGTCTCCACGAACCATGGCGGAGGTTTGACACTCTTTTTGAAGAAGAAACTGTAGAATCATTTAATCAATGGCTCGAAGACAAGAAAAAAAGAGAGTTAATAGCTTTTTTGGGAATAGGCGAAATTGAAATAATGAAAACAAAATCTCCTGCCTTTCCAAAAGACTTATTGATAATGCCTATAACAGTATGTTCGGGTAATAGCATAAATAGCGTTGCTGGAAATACACAATACGCAATGGCTGCCTAATGGAAGTAAAGATTCAACCGATATTAAAATTTTTGGGAATTGATATAGCTAATGTAAATGTTAGCCTCCAAAACCCATTTAATCATGACGAGAAACCTCCGATAGAACTATCGGTGATTCCAAAAGTGTTTTACCCAGAAAATCGTCCTGATGATTTTACCATAATTATTGAATTAAAGGTAAGCTCCAAAGACTATTTTAATATAGATATTGTAGCCTTTGGAAATTTTTCATTAAACAGACCATCTAACGACAAAGAAGTAAAACCATTTATAGATGTTAATGCTCCAGCAATTATGTTCCCTTATGTTCGGGCATTTCTATCTACCCTGACTGCCAACTTAGGGGCAGGTTTCCCTCCTATTATCTTGCCTCCGCAAATATTTCAAGGTGAATTAGAAGTATTGGTAGCTCCTAAGACCGAAACTGAATAATATTTCAAAGAACTATTCGGCTCGACAAAAGCACCACACATTTACATCTGGGTCGTAAGCGGCTATTTTAAAAGTGCGGAAAATGAAAATTATAATTTCACAATGCGAAGACTAATACATTTCAAATAACGATATTAAAAGTTGTGACATAAATATATTTCCAATTAAGATAGAACCAGGCATTGACATAAAAAATTTTGATTTATCTTATACAGTAAATGTTGCAAATTTTATTGGCTAATTTAGATTATTAAAGCAAAAGCAGCTTAAAAAAATAGACATTATGAGAAGATACTTACTACCAATTTTATTAGGTTTTGTCGGCATGGTTGTGGCACACATCATTATTTTGCTAGGTTTTGGTTTAGGTATAAAATACCCGCTTTATTTCATAGCTTATCCGCTAGTATATGCCTTGATTGCTTTTCTAATAACAAGACGTAGCCCAGATTGGTGGCTTTCTAATGTTATTTGTATTTGTTTAATTCCATTCATTTACTGGTATCTTCTGCTTTGGAATGATGGAAAATTTCATTTTACAAATGCTACAGAACTTAGGGACTCTTCAGGAATGCTTCTAATATTACCTTTCACTTTCATTGCAGCAGCATTGATCTCATTTAATGAGTTTAAGCATAAAAAACTGACCTAAAACAGCCGCTAAAACATTAAGATTTATGCAATAAATTTGACCCACATAAAATTTACAGATGCAAAAGTAAATGATTCATTTCCTTTTGCATCTGTAAAAAATGCGATCGACAAACTGATTCAATAATTTATAACCCATATTGGGATACCAGGTAAACCAGTGCAGCCATACCAATTGCGCCTAATTCTAGTTCTCTTTTATGTACCGATTCAAATACATCATTGGGTGCATGATGAAAATCGAAATAACGCTGACTACCCGGATTAACACCGCTTAATACAGTACCAAATTTCCTTAATGGACCAATATCTGCTCCTCCTCCACCATCGGGCATATCATAAATTCCATAGGGAACAAATAATGGTAACCATTTGCGGATTTTTTCCAGTTTCCCTTTATCACCGCTCACTCCTAGCGTTTCAACACCAAAACCACCCGCATCACTTTCAATGGCAAAAATGTGGTTCTCTTTATTTTTTTCCGCAAATGCTGCATACGCATTTCCACCATGCAAACCATTCTCTTCATTCATAAACATCACTGCACGGATTGTTCTTTTTGGCTGAACACCTATTGCTTTCAATACCCTGATTACTTCAATACTTTGCACACATCCTGTTCCGTCATCATGTGCACCTTCTGCCAAATCCCAACTATCCA
>JAYWEL010000111.1:0-11310 GCA_043779285.1 Chitinophagaceae bacterium
CAAACCTGGAAAGAAATGCATTTGCTGAAGCAGCCGGTTTAATTGAAACACTTAGAAAAGATCCGGCTTTTCCAAAACGATTAAAACCCGATTTACAGGAAGTACAGGCATTATGGTTTTATAAAAACAATATCTGGGATAGTGCAGCACATTATTTATCGAAAGCATTACTAAGTGCTGATTCAAAAAAAGAAAAAGCCCGTTGGGAGTATCTGACTGCACAGCTTTTTGAAAAAGCAGGAAACTATCCAGAGTCGGAAAAATATTTTGCTCGTTCGGTCAACCATACCTTAGACCCGATCATGGATATCTATGGTAGACTAAATCTTATTAAGGTTAATAAAACAGATGGAAAGAATAATATTGACAAAAATATTTCCAGTTTGCTAAAGATGGCTCAACGTGATAAGTACAAAGATTACCGAGACATCATTTACTATATGGCTGCACAAATGGAACTGGAAAGAAATAATATAGATGCCGCTATGATGTTGCTAACTAAAAGCATCAAATACGACAATGGAGATATTTCTGCAAGAAATAAAGCCTTTTTACAATTAGCCGAATTTGCATTTGCAAAAAAACAATATCGTGCTGCTGCAAATTTTTATGATAGCTTAAATACAAGTGACCCGGCATTAAAAAATCCGGAAAAGATCAATGATCGAAAAGAATTCTTACGCAAAATTGCATTCAATATTGAAGTGATAGAACGGCAGGACAGTTTAATACATATTGCCAGTTTACCCGAAGTTGAACGAAAAGATTTTATCAAAAAACTGGTCAAACAAATCCGCAAGCAACGAGGGCTAAAAGATGAAGATCAAAAAATAATTACAGACTTTAGTCTTCAACCTAATACCATTGCGCCAGATTTATTTTCTACTAATCAGGCTAAAGGAGAATGGTATTTCTACAATACAACGTCAAGGGTTAAAGGTGCAGCAGATTTTAAAACACGTTGGGGCAATAGGCCAAATGTTGATAATTGGAGAAGGGCCAGAGCCATTTCTACACAAAATAATAGAGTAACGGATAATACAATCCCCGATGCCACAATACCACAGAATACTATCGAAACTTCCGAAATAAGTTATGAATCACTGTTAAATAGGCTTCCATTAACAGCCGAAAAAATTAAATTTGTCGAAGACAGTATTCAAAATGCCCTGTTCGATTTGGGAATTTTGTATGCCGATGCGGTAGAAGATTGCGAAGCGTCGATTGCAATGCTTGAAGAATTAAAAAATCGGTTCCCTTCATTTATACAAATGGACAAAGTTTTATTCAAACTATATTACTGTTACAATAAATTGGGCAAGCAATCGGAAGCATCAAAGAACAAAAAAGAATTGAGTGAAAAACATGCAACCAGTAATTATACAACGATTGTACGTACAGGGAAAAATCCGGAAATTTCCGAGCCTGAAAAAGAAGCTACCCTTTTATACGAATCTATTTATCAATTATTCATTGAAGGGAAATTTGATGAGGCTATTGCCAAAAAAACAGAAGCCGATAAGATTTATAAAAATAATTACTGGACTCCCCAATTGCTCTATATTGAAGCAGTTTATTACATTCAACAAAGACAAGACGACAAAGCGAAATTGTCCTTGAATGAAATTATTGCAACACATACAGGCACAGTCATTGCGGTGAAAGCAACTAATTTATTAGAAGTATTAAGTCGTAGAAATGAAATTGAAGAAGAATTAAAAAATCTCTCCATCTCTAGACCGGTAGAAAAAATAGCCCCTGTGATCCCCGATACTATAAAAACTTTTGTGCCATCTAAGATACAGGTTATTGAAAAAAAGCCAGCACAAAAACTAGTTGTTGATAGCATCTCCAAAAAACTAGTTGAACCTATCACAATCACTTCATTTAAAAATGATCCACAATCTGCTCATATCGTTCTGATTGTTTTAAATAAAGTGGATCGAGTATTTCAGAATGAAGCCAGGAATGCGTATATCCGTTTTAACTGGGAAAAATTCAATGCTATTCCCTTACAATTAAATCTGGAAGACTTGGACAAAGAAAACCGTTTGATAACTATTACTGGCTTTAAAAATGATGAAGCAGCAATAAATTACCTGAATGTTGCAAAAGCGTTGTCTGCTTCAGAGATCACCCCTTGGTTGAATAAAGAAAAATATGAGTTCCTGATTATTTCTGAAAAAAATCTTGAAGTTTTAAAATCAAACCCTGAATTGTCTGTTTATAAAAATTTTCTTCTCCAAATTTATCCGGGCAAATTTTAACCAAACTATTTTCAGGGAACCCCCCTCTTTTCATAGCTTTGATGAACTTCTAAAATGAAGTTTTTAATATACACTTACTAAAAAGTTTCCTTATGAAACCATCTATTCGTTTTTTCTGGCGCCTTTCTTTTATAGGATTCTTTGCTTTAATTGTCATCATTTTGCTGGCCAGCTACGGTGCTTTTGGCAAAATGCCTTCATTGAAAGAACTGGAAAACCCTTCTATTTTACAATCCTCAGAAGTATACGCTGAAGAAGGCACTTTAATGGGAAGATATTATCGTGAACGAGGCAACAGAAGCAATATAGTATATAAGGATATTTCTAAAAATGTATTGGATGCACTTGTTTCTACTGAAGATGAACGATTCTATGAGCATTCGGGCATCGATTATATTTCTACTTTCCGAGCAGTGATTTTTCTGGGAAAACAAGGTGGAGGAAGTACCATTACACAACAACTGGCAAAAACATTGTTGGAACAAGGTAGTCGTAACAAAGCCTTCCGGGTTGTAGAAAAATTAAAAGAATGGATCATCGCTGTAAAGCTGGAAAGAAACTTTACAAAAGAAGAAATATTAGCCCTTTATCTGAATGCAGTTCCATTTGGAGATAATGTGTATGGTATCCGAAATTCTGCCAGAACCTTTTTTCAAAAAGAACCGGATCGCTTAAATATAGAAGAAGCTGCCATGCTGGTAGGAATGCTCAAGGCAAACAACACGTACAACCCAAGAAAATATCCAAAGGCTGCTATGGATAGAAGAAATATTGTCATAGGGCAAATGGAGAAAAATATGAAAATATCTCCCATGGAATCTACCCGGTTAAAAGCACTTCCCATAAAAATTAATTACAAAAAACTGGATGAAAACACCGGTTATGCTCCTTATTTCCGGGAAATTTTAAAAGAAGAAGTCAAAAATATTTTAAAAGATCTTAAAAAACCAGATGGGGAATTGTATGACATTTATAACGATGGGCTCCGCATTTATACCACCATCAATCCAAAAATGCAGGAATATGCCGAAGAAGCCGTTGCTCAAAACATGCCCATACTGCAGAAAGCATTGAATGGGCAAAGCAAAATAAGAAATGGAACTGTATGGAACGGATTTGAAAATGTTTTAGATGCAGCAATGAAAAACTGTGACCGATGGAAAAATATGAAAGAAGATGGAATTGATGAAGCTGAAATAAAAGCTTCCTTTCATAAAAAAGTTTCTATGAAAATCTTTGCCTGGAATTCCAAAAGGGAAAAAGATACGATAATGACACCTTATGATTCGATTCGCTATCACCGCCAGATGTTACAATCTTCCTTTATGGCCATGGATCCGGTTACCGGTGAAGTTAAAGCTTGGGTTGGGGGCATTAATTTTAAAACCTACAAATATGACCATGTAAATATTAAAACGAAAAGGCAGGTAGGCTCTGCTATAAAACCACTTCTATATACCCAGGCCATGGAAGAACGTGGTTTTGGGCCTGAAACCGAATGTGAAAGAGTAGCTCAATATTTTCCGGGAAATGGTTGGGTACCTGCCGGTAAAAATTGTAAAGGCGGCATGATAAACATGGCAGGAGCTCTCGCTCATTCAGACAACTGTGCTTCTGCTTATATCATGAAACAGGTAGGGCCTGCTCAGTTTGCCAATTTTATGGAAAGACTCAATATCCCCACTAAAATTGGACCATACCCTTCCAATGCCTTAGGAGCCTGTGATCTTTCCTTATTCGAAATGATGTGGGCCTATAGCATATTTGGAGGCCGGGGATTTTCTACAAAACCCTATTTCATTAATCGTATTGAAGATAGAAATGGAAATGTAATTGCCCGCTTTGATTATAGTATGAACAGGAAAGAAGCTATTAGTGAAATAACGGCATACCGGATGGCTAAAATGATGCAGGGGCCTGTTGACCGTGGAACTGCTGGCGGATTGAGAGATCGTTTAGGAGCTGCTGAAATGGGTGGAAAAACAGGCACAACCAATGACAATTCGGATGCCTGGTTTATGGGTTTTGTTCCCCAACTTGAAGCGGGTGTTTGGGTTGGATGTGATGACCGGTTCATTCGTAATGAAAGCAGTTCGTTTTTTGGTGGATCTGCTGCAAGGCCAATATGGGAATATTTTTTTAAAAAAGTATATGCCGACAGAACTTTAGGAATTGACAGAGATGCCAAATTTGTAAAACCGGCTGATCTTGATTTAGAGATTAACAGTGCTGATATTATGAATATCATTGGCGATACTCCTCCAGGAGCAGAAGGAGTTGATGTGGGTGTTGGCAATGCCAATGATTATAGTGGCTCCGGTGGTTATAACCAATATATTGGTCCCGAATCGAAAGCAGTTATAGATGAAAATGCAAAACCAAAGAAAGACACCGGAAACAAAATCCCTAAAGGAGAGAATGAGCTAAAAAAACCTGCAATTATCAATCAGGATGAAAAAGATAAAAAAAAGAAAGGGCTATTGAATAAACTTTTTAAGAAAAAAGAGAACGAATAAAATAGTTGCTGAAAAACGAAAAATGTACAGGCAACAAAAAAGAGGAAGTCTCAAAAGTCAATTTAACCGGAAAGAACACGGAGTATTTGCTAAATGTATAGAGAACACCTGTTAATAAACAGAACTTTGTACTCTTTGCGTTTTATCCATGTGTACTCTTCGGTTTAGTTTTGACAGGCTCTTTTTAAAAACCAAAACTTCAACACAAGTATCTCTCATAAAAAATAAGGAACAAAAAAGCCGCCTCACTTTATAAATGAGACGGCTTCTTTTCTATAATTTATTATTTAAGTTAATAACCCAGAATCATATTTACTCTTCTGTTTTTTCTACGACCTTCTGTTGTATTGTTATCAGCAACTGGCTTTTCCTCTCCAAATCCTTTCGAAGTCAATCGACCTTCCTCAATACCTTTTTCAATTAAATATGCTTTTACTGATGCAGCTCTTTCATTAGATAATTGAAGATTAAATTCAGCATCTCCTACATTATCCGCATACCCTTCGATACTCAGTTTCGAACTTTTTTCTGTGTTTAATACCTTTACCACGTCATTTAATGGCCCAAAAGAAGCTTTCAAAAGTTTTGCACTTCCGGTTTCAAACAAAACCATTGTTGCAGAATATTCAACTTTCTTTACAGTCTCTTTTGCAACTTCAGGACAACCATTATTGGCAGCTATACCAGGTACTGTTGGGCATTTATCTTCTTCATCATTGATACCATCCTTATCGGTATCCGGAACCGGGCAACCCTGATAACGGGCAACACCTGCTACAGTAGGGCATTTATCTTCCTCATCATTGATAGCATCTTTATCAGTATCCGGAATCGGACATCCCTGATATTTAGCTAAACCTGCAACAGTTGGGCATTTGTCTTCCTCATCATTTATGCCATCTTTATCAGAATCGGGGATCGGGCAACCGTTATATTTCACCAATCCTTTAACATCCGGACATTTGTCTTTATCATCAGTTACACCGTCGCTATCAGAATCTTTTGGAGGTTCAGGTATTACAACAGGAATAACGACAGGTTTTACTGGCTCAACTTTTTTTTTCCCAATAACACCAGCAACACCGATGTTATAAACAAAACGATAACCAGAAGTAGCCTGAGTTACAGGAACTCTGTATTGTGAATTAAAATATAAGTGTGCTTCATCATACAGATTCACTTTGAAACCAGCTCCAACTGGGATAAACGCTCCAAAATACCCATTAATATGTTGTGCGCCGGCACCTATTGAAACATGTGGCTGTACCCAATAATCTTCAGTTACCAACTTAAGTTGTAGAGAAGCATCAGCTTCCATCAATAAAAAATCTGATGAAAATGCTGTACGGTTAGTAAATGGCTTATTTATAAAAGATGTTGCAAGCGTTCCTGCAAAATCAACATAATTTGAAATCCCTTTAAAATAAGTTAATGCTAATCCTGGTGCCATTTCGTTAACCTTAGCCCATTTTTTATTAGCTAAAACAGATGATAAACTGGTTGAACGAATACGTTGTGCAGTTGTATAATCATTTAAAAAAAAGCTAATACCCAAAGCGGCAGGTCTTACTTTATTTGTTGATTGTCCAAGTGTGGTCGCTACTAAAAGAAATACAGCGAACGATGAAACTAAAATTTTCTTCATGTTTATTAGTTTGGTTTAAAACTGAACAAAAGTAATGGGTTAGTTTAATATCCTAAAAAAAATTATTTTTATTTTATTTTAAGCTTAGAATTCTTCATTTTCTTCTACTATCTGCATTTTTACCTTAGTTATACCCGATTTTATGAATCCTAATTTTTTTGCACTACTATAAGAAAGATCGATAACTCTTTTCATTTTTTTGTGCATCCTGTCATTAATCTTAACAACCACTTCTTTTCCATTTTTGAGATTTGTAACCCGAACCCAAGTACCTAAGGGCACTTTATTACTGGCTGCTGTCATCTTAGACTGATCAAAAATTTCACCACTGGCTGTTTTTCTTCCCTGAAACTTATTGGCATAGAAACTTGCCGAGCCGTAAATATATTCGGGTTCTTTTATTATGTTTTCTTGTGCATTTACATTGATTGTAATAACATAAAACATGGTCAGCTTCATTACTATGACCTTACTAAACAAATAAAATTTATTTATACTCTTATTATATTTAAATGAATTTTTCAAAAAACGAATGATCAAATACTTGGTTCTAACAATATTATTAATGTTAAATATATGCTTTTCATTTTTTTTATTGTCTTGGCTTATCCTCTTTTTACCAACATTTAAACAAACCTTCATTACAACTAAATGTATTTGCATTTTTTTACAAAAGCCATTGGAGCCTTTATCGTATTAAAAAGGTTTGTAGTCAGATTAAATATATTGCTGCTTTTAATAAATTCAATTCATTATCCGGGGAATCCGATGTTCCAGCATCATGGAATCTACTAATACCATGGCAGTAACAGCTTCAACAATGACCGGAACTCTTAATGCAATACATAAATCATGTCTGCCTTTAACTGAAAAAGTTTCCAGATTGCCTGTATTCCAGTTTAAAGATTGTTGTTCTTTGGGTGTGGAGGATGTTGGTTTGATGGCAATTCGGAAAACCAACTCATTCCCATTGGTTAAACCACCTACCACACCACCGGCATGATTGGTGCTGGTTTTTCCCTGACTATCCTCAATAGCATCATTATGTTGGCTTCCAAACATTTTGGCAGCTTCAAAACCGGTTCCAAATTCAATTCCTCTAACTGCAGGAATTGCAAATACTGTATGACTTATCAGTGATTCTAAAGAATCAAAAAATGGTTCTCCTAAACCGATAGGCAATCCATGTACGCTGCATGCAATGATTCCCCCAACCGAATCTTTGGCATCGATTGCTTTTTGCAATCCGGCTTCAATATTTTTTTCACCAGCTATTTCTATTAATGTGGCCTTGACTTCAATTTGTTTTAATAATTTTTTTGCAATTACACCCGCTGCAACTAAAGCAACGGTAAGTCTTCCGCTGAAATGACCACTGCCTCTGTAATCTTCGAAACCACCGAACTTGTTATGTGCTACAAAATCGGCATGCCCAGGTCGGGGAAAATCCCTGATTTTTTCGTAATCGGAAGAACGGATATTATTATTTTCAAAAAGAATAGTAAGTGGCGCACCGGTAGTAAAGTTATTAAAAACACCGCTTTTAAAAATCGGAATATCATCTTCTTTTCGTGGAGTTGTTCCTTTTTGAGTTCCCCCTTTTCTTCTTTCTATATCTGCTTCAAAATCTTCCGCTTTCAATGATAACCCTGCTGGGCAACCATCAATAACAAGACCTACTGATTCGCCATGCGATTCGCCGAAAATGTGTACCCGAAATATTCTTCCAAAGCTATTCATACTAAAAATTTTAATTGAGCTTAGATTTCATTTTCAAATATACTCTTATCCAATGTGAAAGGTTGTTCTACATCAGCACCTAATTTTTTCAAATCATTGAAAAATTCGGGATATGACTTGTTGATTGCTTCTGCCTTTTCAATTTCCGTTTCTCCATTTGCAATCAATCCAATAACTGCGCAAGCCATTGCAATTCGATGATCGTTATGAGAATGAACAATTGTTCCTTTTATTTCTGAAACACCTTCAATCTTCATTACATCATCATCTAATATTATTTTTACGCCCATCTTTCCAAACTCTTGTTGTAAGCTAATGGCTCTGTTACTTTCTTTATGCATTAACCTGCTAACACCTGCAATTTTTGAAGTTCCTTTACAATTGGCTGCCAATGCAACTAATGGAGGAAATAAGTCAGGGCAATCTGTTGCATCAAATTCAAAAGCAATTAAATCCGATTTGTGCACTTTTACTCCTTTTGATTCAATTGCTATCGATGCATTAGCACTCATTAAAGCCTCCATAACGGCCTTGTCTGCCTGAGAAGACGACATGTCTAATCCAATGACATTTATTGAGCCTGCAATTGCTCCTGCTACTAATAAAAACGCAGCACCGCTCCAATCACCCTCAACAGTATATCGGATAGGCTCAACTAGTTCTTTTTTTTGTTCCGTTGCTTTATTGAAAACAAACTCATCGTAATTTTTATTCAGCGGCATATTTAAACCGAATGCTTTCATAACATTCAGGGTTAAGTCGATATAAGGTTTGCTTTTAAGATCTTTTACTTTGATGGAAACTTCTGTTTCTGCAGAAACAGAATAAGCCATTAATAATCCCGTTAAAAACTGAGAACTCAATGAACCGTCAATTTCGATATTTTTAGGAACCAAAGGACCTTGAATTTTAAATGGAAGTCTTCCATTTTCTGAAACAAACTTTACTGCCAATTTAAAAAATACTTCATCAAAAAAACTCATGGGTCTGGTAAGTAAACTTCCTTGCCCTTCGATAAATATTTCCTGATTACTTAAAGCAATAATTGGAGTAAACATTCTTAACCCTAATCCGCTTTCGCCAATATTCACCTGCTTATTTAACGGGTTTACACCCTTACTTTCTATCCATAAATCGCCATCAATTATTTTACATATTGCACCAAGCGATTCAATCATTTTCAGAGCCGCCTTATCATCATGACTGAAACCGGGATTGCTAATAACAACGATCCCTTTGCATAATAAAGCAGCTGCACAGGCCCTTTGCATAGAACTTTTAGAAGTAGGGGCTTTGATTGTTCCGGAAATTTTTGAAGGACGAATTTTTACCAACATGCTTTATTACGCTGTTTTTTAAATCTCAAATAATATATCCTTAATCGCATTCAGCGAAATAGACTTTACTGTTCCTTTTCCAATTTTTTCAAGTAAAATGTAGCTAATATCTGTTCGCTCCCGTTTTTTATCCAATTTCAACACATCAAAAACCTTTTGTTTATCAAACTCCGCAAAACTAGGTAAACCATATTTTTCTATTAACCCAATGACTTTATCTGCACTTTTAAATTTCATTATTTGTTCAGAAATTTTACAAGCATAAGTCATTCCAATAGCGACTGCCTGTCCATGTGAGAGTTCGTATTGATTCTCCAATGCATGGCCCAAAGTATGTCCGAAATTCAATAGCTTTCTATCTCCGTTTTCAAATTCATCAGCTTGAACTACTTTGGTTTTCAATTTTGCATTTCGAACAATTAAATCACTGAGCTTCTTTTTATCTTTTTGAATACTTTTTAATGTATTCTCTTCCAATAGTTGAAACATGGCCGCATCCCTGATACATGCATGTTTTATTATTTCCGCAAATCCGTTTTCCCATTCATTTGGTGGAAGGGTTTTCAGAAAAGAATGATCGAAAATAATGAATGAAGGTTGGCGGATAATTCCTACCATGTTCTTATAAATGCCCACATCGATTCCGTTTTTCCCACCAATGGAAGCATCAACCATCGCCAATAATGTTGTTGGAATAAATCCAAAACTAATACCTCGCATATATACAGAGGCAACATAACCCGTGATATCGGTAATCACACCTCCACCTACCCCAACGAGTAATGTTTTACGGTCAGCTTCCATCTCCAATAACTGATCAATGATGGTATCAATGGTTGCTTGTACTTTAAATTCTTCTCCTGCTTTTAATACGATGCAGTTGAAATTTTTAAACTTTTTCTGATGAAGATCAAAAACGTTTTCATCTGTAATGATGATGGTATTCCCTGGATCTGCTATTTGATTTAAAAGAGAAATGGAGGCATCGAAATAATAATCGACTGCGGAATTAGAAAACACAAATTTCTTTTTTGAAAAAGAAGTACCGGGTTTAGTTGTTTTTTTCATTTGCTCAATAGAATTACTAAAGTACAAGAGTGCGACCTGCCTGCCGGCAGGCAGGCGCCAATATAGTCGTACAAAGAATATCAGCCGGCTACATAAAATATTTAATTCGTTAGTAAAAATAAACCAACTAAATTTTGTTCATACTATGCTGTAATCAGCTACCAGCATGCATCAAACAAGTTGGTAGAAAATCAGCTATTCATGATCTTGTTCTGATGATTGATACTTTCCATATGCACGGCATCGAAATATTTTGTGATGAATTCCTTGCTCAATCCAATTTTATCACCTTTCTGAAAGGCTCTTTCCAAAATATGATTCCAACGATTGGTTTGAAGAATGGTGACATTATTATCTTTTTTATACTGTCCAATCTTATCTGCGATCTTCATCCGTTGTCCCATCAAATCCATCAACTCATCGTCGATATGATTGATCTGCTCACGAAGTTTTTCAAGAGCCGTGATAAATTCTGTTTCAGAAATTGACTCACTACGCCAAACCATTTCGCTTAAAATACCAGATAGTATTTCGGGGGTAACCTGTTGCTTCGCATCGCTCCAGGCATTATCCGGATCGATATGACTTTCAATCATCAAACCATCAAAATCAAGGTCAATTGCTTTTTGAGAAACTTCCAGAATATTGGTTCGCTGTCCGCAAATATGTGAAGGATCGTTGATTAATAACATATCCGGATTACGGCGTTTCATTTCAATGGCGAGATGCCACATAGG
>JAYWEL010000112.1:0-4750 GCA_043779285.1 Chitinophagaceae bacterium
ATCATCTTCCGGTATACCTGCTTCAACTTTACCTACTAGGTCAGCTCCCACATCGGCAGCTTTTGTATAAATTCCACCACCTACCCGTGCAAATAAGGCAATACTTTCAGCTCCCAAAGAGAATCCTGTCAATACTTCGATAGCAAGCGTTACTTCATGACTATTTGATAAAGCACCCGGTGCAAATATTTTAATTAATACAATGAACAAACCACCTAATCCTAATACTGCTAAACCTGCAACACCCATTCCCATAACAGAACCACCAGTAAAAGAAACTTTTAATGCTTTGGAAAGTGAAGTTCGGGCTGCATGTGCAGTACGTACATTAGCCTTGGTTGCAGCACGCATACCTACATAACCGGCTAAAGCACTAAAGAATGCACCAATTACAAAAGAGATCGCAATGGAAAAATGGGATTCCGGATTTGAGTATCCCATAAAGGCAAGCAAAATGCCTACAATCACCACAAAATATCCTAATACTTTCCACTCAGCTTTTAAGAATGCCATAGCTCCTTCTGCAATATAATTGCTGATTTCTTGCATTCTTTCGTTACCGGGATCCTGTTTTGATACCCAGTTAAACTTAATAAGTGTATACAAAAGACCGATGATACCCATTGCCGGAACGGCATAAATCAAATTGTCCATAAATGTTTAATTCTTATTCAATGATTAGTTTTAAAAAACGGATGGCAAAAATAGGGGAAATTGGTTGAAAACTTAGCTAAATAGCCTAAAAGAGCAGTTTGACTTTGGTAATCTAAAAACTGAGTTTAGCAAGAAATAAAAGGATGTAATCAATATACATTCTACATGCGTTCAGATGTTTTTTGCAAGGGAACTATTCATTCGAGTTGTATCGAAAGAAAAAAACTGGTTATTTTAATTGATATGTTTAAACGCTTTTCCCAATGAATTGATAATATCAGATGCAATCAGCGATTCTTTGCTTTCCATATTCAGGGCTAAATCACCTGCAAGGCCATGCAGATAAACGCCAGATAATGCCGCATCTCTTGAAGTATATCCTTGGGCGAGAAGGCCAAGAATTATTCCGGTTAATACATCTCCACTACCTGCAGTAGCCATTCCTGAATTTCCGGTCGAATTAAAATAGCCAGACCCATTGATGGAAGCTATAAAGCTGTGATGGCCTTTTAAAATAATGATCAGGTTAAATTCTTTTGCTTTTTTCAACGCAAGATTCAACCGATCAACATCATTTTCTGAATTACCAAAAAGTCGTTCAAATTCTTTTGGGTGAGGAGTTAAAATTGAACCTGGCGGAATCTTTGTTAAGAGCTCTTTATTGAATGAAAGGATATTCAATGCATCGGCATCCATGACGATAGGGGAGCGATAAGTTAAAAGAATATGGGTTAATAAATCTTTCGTTTCTACGGAAATTCCAATGCCTGGACCAATCCCTAACGCATTGTATGCAGAAAGATCTGATTCTGTTTTTGTAATATTGTTGTTGTCAATATCTGTTTCAACCATTGCTTCAGGAACAGAAATCTGCATGATATTGTACCCGCATTTAGGAATATGGCAGGTGAGGAGCCCTATCCCCGAACGAAGACAAGCTCTGGCTGAAAGAGTGGCTGCTCCCATCTTTCCATAAGATCCTGCAAATAACAATGCATGTCCAAAATTTCCTTTGTGAGCAAAAGCATTTCGTTTTTTAATTTTTGAACTGACCAGGTTCCTGTCAAGAAATGTAAATTTTGTTTCAAGCGAATTAAAAAAATCTTCATGTAAACCAATATCCAAAATATGAATAGTGCCGGTATATTTCGAATTTTCAGCAAGCAAAAAGGCAAGCTTATAACATTGAAAACTCAAGGTATGCGTTGCTTTTATAATGTTGTTGCCTTTAGAAGATTTGTCTGATAACAATCCACTTGGCATATCAATGGAGATTATTTCACAATTTGATTCATTGATATATTTTACCATGAATGAATTCAATTCATCTAAAGGCCTGTTTAGTCCAGTACCGAACAAAGCATCCATAATCAATTCATCTTTGGGAATAGTTGGTTTATGGTTTTCTTTTTCAATAAATATGATCCGACTGTTTGACTGTTGCAGTCTTTCCAGATTGATCTGAAAATCATTTGTTCCGTTTTGCCCGGATTCTAAAATATACACAATGACTGATGCAGATTTTTTCATCAGTAATCGGGCAATGGCCAAACCATCTCCGCCATTATTGCCTTTACCACAAAAAATATGAATAGGAATATCGGAATGGTAGTTTGAAAAAATCCATTCCGCACATTTTTTAGCAGCTCTTTCCATCAAGTCGATGGAAAGTATAGGTTCATGATCAATTGTATACCGATCCCAGGCTTTTAGTTGTTCAGCATTCAGGATTTTCATATCTAAATATATTCAATTAGACTGATTGAAAGAATAGCTAAACAGGAGGATGGAAAGAACAAGGAAGAATGCATATTTATTTTGGAGATCCAACGGCAAAACTATCACTCAAATTATAACTGTCATTCGTGTTTTGAAGGTAGTCTCCAAAAACATTATAAAGCATATTGCCCTTATAAATGTTTTTATTATTCTTATTCCCAATGATGATGATTGAAACTTTTTCTTCGGGCAGTATTGCAAAAAAAGCATTGCTTCCGTGCCAAAGCCCATTGTGATAAATAATTTTTTTGCCGTTTTTCAAAATTAATAAACGCCACCCCAAGCCATAGTTATGTTGAGAATCCGTTTCGTTACTATAGGGTTTAAATGCAGAGTCCAAAATGGAAGAACTAAAGGTTTTATTATCATTTATTGCGTTAGACCATTTCAACAGATCTCTTGGAGTTGAATACACATTTTTGTCACCATAAGTGCCATCAAAAATATCCTCCAACCAAGGTCTCCAGTTAGGATAATACGACTTTGTTTTAATTGATGAGTCGGCCGAAGTGCAGATAAAGGAATGAGTCATGCCAAGGGGTTTGAAAATATTTTTCTGCATAAATTCGGGAAAAGATTGCTGACTTATTTTTTCAATAATAAGTGCCAAAAGAACATAGTTTGTATTGCAATAATTAAACCGAGTATCAGGTTTATATGACAATGGTATTTTGTTTTCAATGATATAATTAAGCACTTCAGCATTCGTTAGTGAATGATCAGATGCATATTTTTTGGGGTCGATAAAATAAAGATAATTTGTTAATCCACTCCGGTGATTCAACAGCATTTTTATGTTGATTTCAGTATATGGGAAGGACGGCAGATATTTAGCAACCGGGTCTTCGATAGATAATTTATTGTTTTTGGCTAGTTGTAAAATTGCCATTGCCGTAAACGTTTTTGATGTGGATGCAATATGTAAAGAGGAGTTAACCCTAATACTATCCGAACTTGTGAAGTCAGTAAAACCAGCATTTTTTTCAAAAATAATTGCACCTTCTTTTGCTACTAAAATACCGCCACTAAAACCGCTACGGCTCAAATAATTATCATAAAATGATTGAATAGCTCTATAATAATACCGGAATTTGTCTTTTGCAATTTCTTTGGGGGTACTTGGATAGAATTGTAAAGAATCCTCCTTAATACTTTTTTTTTCTGCTGTATAATTGCAGGCAATCAAGCCAAAAAGAATTAAAGAAAAAAGAAAGCTATATTTATTCTTCAACGGGTTAGATTTTAATGCGTTTCGCAAATGTAAAATTTCAAAACATAAGGGTAAAGAAAATATTGCCTAATTTCAAAGATCCTTTATTTATATATGTCACAAACTAAATGATATATTTTTACAGCATATGAAAGACAAGCAAACAAGTTATCCAAAAGAAAAAATTAAGATTCTTTTTTTAGAGAATGTAAGTGAAGTGGCCATTAAAAATTTTCGGCATCAAGGATATACCTATATCGAAAAAATAACAAAAGCATTAACGGAAGAAGAATTGATAAAAGAAATCAAGGATGTACATATACTTGGTATCCGCTCAAAAACTCAAGTGACTGAAAAAGTATTGGAGGCTGCCAAAAAATTGCAGGTCATTGGTTGTTTTTGTATTGGTGTAAATCAAGTAGATTTAAAAGCTGCTATACAGAAAGGTGTAACTGTTTTTAATGCGCCTTATTCGAATACAAGATCTGTAGCCGAATTGGTTATTGGTTCAGCCATCATGCTCATACGAAGAATTCCGGATAAAAATAAAGCGGCTCATGACGGTATATGGATGAAGGATTCAACGGCCAGTTATGAGTTGAGGGGAAAAACACTGGGTATTATTGGTTATGGAAATATTGGTTCACAAGTAAGTGTATTAGCTGAATCAATTGGGATGAAAGTATTATTCTACGATTTTGAAACAAAACTTCCTCTGGGAAACGCATCAGACCGGAAAAGTCTGAAAGACCTCGTAAAGGAATCTGATATTGTAACGCTGCATGTGCCGGAAACTTTACAAACCTTGAATCTGGTGAATAAAAATTTATTGAAACATTTTAAAAAAGGTGCAATACTTATTAATTATGCTAGGGGTAACGTAGTTGATTTAGAAGCGCTTAAAGATGCTATTGAGAATAAACTACTAAGTGGTGCTGCAATTGATGTTTTTCCTATGGAGCCCGAAAAGAATGGTGATATCTTTAAATCCCCACTTCAGGGACTATCAAATATTATATTAACTCCTCATATTGGAGGTTCAACCGAGGAAGCACAGCAAAATATTGGGCAAGATGTGAGTATGAAACTTTTTAATTTTCTGGAAAA
>JAYWEL010000113.1:0-11292 GCA_043779285.1 Chitinophagaceae bacterium
CTGTAGCAGATCCTTTAATGATTGGTGTTTTATCTCCATCAAATCCGTAGAATGTCAATAATTCACGGATCTCCATTTCTACCAGTTCAAGAAGTTCAGGATCATCAACAAGGTCAACCTTATTCATGAAAACCACCATACTTGGAACACCCACCTGACGGGCAAGAAGAATGTGTTCTTTTGTTTGTGGCATAGGACCATCAGTTGCAGCCACAACCAGGATAGCACCGTCCATTTGGGCAGCACCGGTAATCATGTTCTTTACATAATCAGCGTGACCAGGACAATCAACGTGAGCATAGTGCCTTTTTACTGTCTGGTATTCTACGTGGGCAGTGTTGATAGTGATACCACGTTCCTTTTCCTCAGGCGCAGCATCAATTTCATCATATTTTTTTGCTGTTGCCAACCCTCTTGATGCAAGAATAGTTGTAATAGCAGCTGTAAGAGTTGTTTTACCGTGGTCAATGTGGCCAATGGTTCCAACGTTCAGATGGGGTTTGTCCCGCTTAAAGGTCTCTTTTGACATGTTATCCGTTTTTAGGTTGTGTATACAATTAAAAATATATGTAGTCAGCAACATTGCTACTATCAGCTTCTGTTGCGTCGCACACTTTTACGTTCTGTAATTCTAGTCAACAAGTTTTAGAAAGATAAAAAACTTCAAATGCTCTTTCATCCTGCTATTACCCTATTGACTTTTCAATGAACTTAACTCTTGTTTTTCTCTCACTGATTTTACAATTCCTTAGAAGAGATCCGTTGACCCCGATCCAATCCGGGCGACCTCTTCCTTATTTCTTAAAGAGCCGTTGACCCCGATCTAATCGGGGCGACCTCTTCCTTATTTCGAAGAGAGCCGTTGATGAGAATCGAACTCACGACCTCTTCCTTACCAAGGAAGTGCTCTACCACTGAGCTACAACGGCTTGCTCAGTCGAGAGTTCAAAGTTCATAGTTCGGAGTCGGTCTCAGAACTCCATACTCAAGACTCCAGACTTTGAATTGAGCGGGAGACGAGGCTCGAACTCGCCACCTATAGCTTGGAAGGCTATCGCTCTACCAAATGAGCTACTCCCGCTGCTAAGCTCTTAACTTATAAAGATCTTTCGTGGGCAAGGATGGATTCGAACCACCGAACTCGTAAGAGAACAGATTTACAGTCTGTCGTCGTTGGCCACTTGACTACTTGCCCATTCAATTTCAGATTATTTGATTTCAGATTGCAAATTTGAACTTAAATCTGAAATCTCCAATCGACAATCTGCAATCGCATGAGCCACTTGTCGGAATCGAACCAACGACCTACTGATTACAAATCAGTTGCTCTACCAGCTGAGCTAAAGTGGCGTTATTTATAAAATTCTATAACCACTTTAATTATTTTGCCTAACCTCTTCCTTAAATCGAAATCAGGAAGCTTATGGCTGAGCTAAAGTGGCTTTCCCTTCAGCCCGCCATTGTCCTTTGATTATTCTCCGGATAATATGGCGGTCAAGGCAATAAAGAACTACCCCCAAAATCTTAGGGGAGGCAAAGGTAAGGGAATTTGATAATTGGAAAAATCTTTGCGCTTATTTTTTACGCTGATTATGAAAAAGAAAAGATCCCACCGAAGCGGGATCTAAAAAAATTTATGCTGCTTGTTTTTGTTTTTTCTTTTTTATTTGAATTAACATGGAGTCTAACGCATCATCAAAAGACTCCTCAAAAGATTTACTTGATGTTTTAGAAAAAAAATTATGTCTGGGTACGTGTACTCTGATCTCAGCGATCTTGTCTTTAATGGTATGAACCACATTATCGAGTTTCAGAAACACATCTACTTTTACAATGCGGTCGTGAAAAACCTGTAACTTTTGTAATCTCTGATTAATATAGTCTACAAGTTTATCGTCCGCATCAAACCGAACTGTTTGGATCTTCACGTTCATATCAATCGCATTTAAAGGTGAAAAAATAAATAAAGAACTTTGTTGTCATTCAAAAAATTTATGGCATAGGCTGATTTTTTGGTACCTTATGAAATTACTGTAAAACCTGTTTTTTTCCAAATAAAACTTAGCTAAAAATTATTGTGCAGATTAAAAAAATTATGCTTTTGGATGAGCTTTTTTATACACTTCTTTAAGCTTTTCAATAGAACTATGCGTGTAGATCTGTGTGCTGGCAAGACTGGCATGGCCCAATAACTCCTTTACCGCATCCAGGTTGGCGCCATTATTCATCAGGTGTGTTGCAAACGTATGTCTTAGCACATGCGGGCTTTTTTTATCTAAAGTTTTAACATTACCTGCCAGCATTTTATGTACCAGGTTATATGCATACCTGGAATAAAGTTTTTTCCCTTTTGGCGTCACTAACAAAAAATTATCGGCTTCCTCAAATTTGGCTTTTTTGTGATCCACATAATCAATAATCAAGGCTATCATTTCCTTGCTTACAGGAATTATCCTTTCTTTATTTCCTTTACCCAGTACTTTTATCTGCTTTTTATAATTATCTACTTGTACTTCTCTGAGATTTATCAATTCGCTAAGCCTCATCCCTGAATTATAAAGCAGTGTAATGATCAGCTTTGAATTCAAACTATCCCAATCTTCAGTAATATTATTAAGTGTACCGATAAGATCATATGTATCCTTTTCATTTATAAAAACAGGCAACCGTTTACTGATTTTTGGTGCTATCACATTTGACATGGGGGTTTGTTCAATACTCCCCAGTTTGAGATGATATTTAAAAAATGATTTTAATGTGGAGATCTTGCGGTTAATAGTTCTGGCAGTTATTTTTTGTTCTTTTAAGGAGGCGAGCCAGCTTCTGACATAGCTGTGAGGAATTTCATTTAGCCTGACCTGGCCATACTGCAGTTCAAGAAAATCAATAAACTGAATCAAATCATCCTGGTAGCTGCGTATAGTATATAAGGAATACCTTTTTTCAAATTTCAGGTAGTCAAGAAAAGATTGGATATACGGAGGCTTGGGTTGGTTCATAAAACAGGATAGCTACAAAGTTATAAAACTCTGTAGCTATCTCCTATAATCTCATTAACTACGGATTAACTTTCTATCTTTCCGATGCTAATATTTTGCTTATAGATCGCTTTCAGTACTTCACCCCGACGTCTGACAGACGGCTTGATGAATGCCTGGCGTTCACGCAACTTCAATAACACTTTGCTCTTCTCAAATTTCTTTTTGTACTTCTTGAGTGCTTTGTCAATGTTTTCGCAGTCTTTTGAATCTATAATCAGCATAACTTATATACCTCCCTGGTATTTTTTTAAATGGGCAGCAAAGATAGGGGTAGAAACCCAAATGAAAAAGCTTTTTGAAAAGGGATTTGATATTTGGAATTTGGTCCCAATAGCTATCGGGATGAGATTTGTTCAAATGCTTTCCTTTGGAGAGATTTGCCCCATGTTTACCGGAATTATTGAAACCCAAGGCATAATTAAAAAAATAAAAGAAACCGGAGCCAACAAAAGCTTTTGGATAAAGTCCTCCATTTCTCAAAAACTTAAAATAGATCAGAGTGTGGCTCATGACGGAGTTTGCCTGACAATAGTAGAAATAAAAAATAACCGTCACCGGGTAACTGCCATTGATGAAACACTATCGAAATCAACTCTGGCAAACTGGCAAGCTGGTAATGCTGTAAACCTGGAGAGATGCCTGAGACTAAATGCCCGACTTGATGGCCATATTGTACAGGGGCATGTGGATGCTGTTGGCACTTGTGTTAAAAAAGAAGAAAAAGAAGGCAGTTGGCTGTTCAATTTTCAGTTTCCAGAAAAGTTTTCCGGATTAATCATTGAAAAGGGTTCTATTACTATAAATGGTATCAGCCTTACTGTCTTTAATGTGTCTGGAAATACTTTCGATGTGGCTATTATTCCCTACACTTTTGATAGCTGTAATATTAAATATATTGAGCCCGGGCACAAAGTGAATCTTGAATTTGACATGATTGGGAAATACATCAACCGGAAATTATCTTTGACCAGGTAACTTAATAACCAAACCCGCAAATGACGGCTGTAAACCCCAACAGAGAACATTATCCTGCTTTAGATGGTTTAAGGGGTATTGCGATTTTATTAGTTGTTTTCTTTCACAATTTTGGATTCATAGATTATTTCTATTTTGGTTGGCTTGGAGTAGATCTGTTTTTTGTTTTATCCGGATTTCTCATTACTGAAATTCTATTAAAATCACTGGGCAACCCTGGTTTTTTAAGTAATTTCTTTATTCGAAGAATGCTTCGGATTTTTCCTCTCTATTATTTATTTTTAATAATATTTCTCCTTGTTTTACCATCAGTTTCATCGCTAAAAGAGTCAATGAACTATTATGCTAATAACCAATGGTGGTTTTGGCTTTATATTCAAAATTGGCTGTATGTAATCAATCCTCCGGAGAGTAATAATCTCCTTCTTCATTTATGGTCGCTGGCAGTGGAAGAGCAGTTTTATATTATCTGGCCTTTTGTTATTCTTTTAATCAGGAACAAAAAGTGGCTATTAGGATTAGTAATTGCACTTTTAATTGCGGTGATGCTTACAAGATCACTTCTTTGGGTTACCAATACAGAAGGCTTACAATACTTCAATCTTTATATTTTCACAAGAATTGACGGTATCTGTATTGGATGTGCTTTAGCACTTATCAGAAATTTAAATCCCAATTTTGTAAGAAACTACACTGCAATTATTGTGTCCTTTATTGCAGCTCTGAATTTTGCTTTTTTCTTCTTAAACAGGATGAATGATTTTTCTTTCCCATATTTCCCTTTTATAGGTTATACAACCTTTGCCATCCTTTTTGCAATACTTGTAGATGAATGTATAGTAAATAAATCAGGATTTCTTTCCAGGATTTTTCAAAATCCGATACTCAGATTTTTTGGAAAAATTTCTTACGGTTTTTATATTATTCACTGGCCCGTATATAAATTAAGTTATGATGGTTTAGTTTCATGGTTAGATAATTTTATCATTCATAACGATTTTCTGGTTTCTATCATCAGCTCATTGCTAGCTACTTGCCTGGCCATACTATTAAGTATTATTAGCTTTTATTTTTTTGAGAAACATTTTCTATTGTTGAAAAACAAATTGAAATCATAAACGAAATGACATCGAAAAGAAAAAAAATACTTTTCAAGCTTATAATAATATCCTTTTCCTACTTACTATTCGAGTTACTCTGCTTTCTAATAATTCATACTGCCTATATCCCGGCAAGAAAGCCAACTTTTAATTTTGTCTGGAAAAACCCAAAATATCCGATACCAATGGCTGATATCGATTTGAAATGGGGAACTTGGCACTATAAAGAACCTTTGTATTCCCAAAATGGATGTATTCGTTTCGACTATCAAATAAATTCTTATGGCGCAAGGGATAAAGAAAGGACAAAAAGAAGTAAAGAAGATAACCGGGTAATAGTATTAGGGGATTCTTATATGGAAGGATATGGAATACCGGAAGCAAAAAGATTTTCAAATTTGCTGGAGAAAAAAACTGGGAAAGAATTTCTGAATTTCAGTTGTGCCGACCATGGAACCACACAAGAATTCCTTGTATATAAATACCTGGCATCAGAATTTGATCACTCAACAATTTTTATTGGCTTTCTCCCCTTTAATGATTTTGAAAATGATGATATACATTTCTTAGGCGATCAAAAAAGATACAAACCTTACTTTGTAAAATCGGATTCGGGTTATGTTTTGGAATACAACAGAGCCAATCTGGAAGAATCTGATCTCAACAAAGACCATTATCTGCAAATAAGCAATTCGTTTTGGGGAACAATTACAAGAATTTTAAAAGGGATTACCTGCTGGTATAATATTGTAGACTATTTTAAAAATAAAAAACTACAAGCCGCTTTCTTCACCCACAAAAAAAATAAAATAGTATCCAATTATTATGATTATAAACCTGAACAAGTGGAAAAGCTGAAATTTATTCTCACCCAATTACGAAAATCAGCACCTGATAAAACGATAATATTTTCCTCCATTCCTGTTATTCCTGACATACAAAGAAGAGCAATAGATGGGGAGCCTCCCTTACCATTGGAGATTGCAAATATTTGCAATTCACTTTCCATTACCTATGTTGATCTTTTACCTCATTTTTATAAACTGAAAGACTATAGAAATTTTTTCTTCTTTTGTGACCCTCATTGGAATGAAAAGGCAAATAAATATGTTTATGAGATTATGTTACCTTACTTTTAAAATAGCCGTTCTCGTTCTATTTTGTTATTAAAGAGGAATACAAATACCAGATACTTAATCAAATTAAAATTGCTATACCTGAAAATAAATACATGAAACTTACCATTATTATTCCCTGTTATAATGAAGAACAATATGTAGAAAAAGTATTGCAAAGAGTGTTGGAAGTGAATCTTGATTATGAGCTGCAAAAAGAAATTATCATAGTTAATGACGGGTCACTGGATTCTACTCAGCCGAAAATCGAACAATTCATTTCCCAGCACCCTTCTGCTGGCATCCAACTTCTTACCCATGAAAAAAACAAAGGGAAAGGCAGTTGTATTAAATCTGCCTTGAAAATGACTTCCGGCCAATTAGTTGTGATACAGGATGCGGATCTTGAATACAACCCCGAAGATTTAAATCTTTTGCTGAAGCCATTTTTTGAGAAGAATGCAGATGTTGTTCTTGGCTCCAGGTTTCGTGGAAGTTACCCCCGAAAAGGCCCTTTTATTCTTCATGCGTTGGTCAATAAAGTTTATACTTTTATTTCAAATTTATTGACCAGTCAAAAACTTACAGACATTCACACTTGCTACAAAATGTTTAAAACAGATATAATAAAAAACATAACAATTCATGAACAACGATTTGGCGTGGATCCGGAAATAATAGCCAAGCTTGGCCATCGGAAAAATGTAAAAATTGAAGAAGTGGGCATTTCTTATAATGGCAGAACTTTTGCACAAGGGAAAAAAATAAATTTCAGAGATGGATTCCGTGCCTTTTACTGCATCATTAAATATAATTTGTTTTACAGAAAATAAATAAACTTGAATCCCCAGGAAAATACCGGTCATGATGCACTGAAAGCAATGTCTCTTGCTCCCGCATTTAATAAATGGATGTATTCAGCAATTTCTCCTTATGCAAAAGGCGAGATTTTAGAGATCGGCAGTGGCCTGGGAAATATCTCAAAACCTTTTTTACAAAATGGTAGCTCAATCACATTGTCTGACATTAACGATTACTATATTCAACATCTCAAAACAAAATTTCCGCAACTTCAGTCAGGGAAAACTCTTTTATCAATCGATTTACAAAAAGATAATTTCAATTATAATTATGCAGACCTGGCTGAGAAATTTGACACCGTCATATTATTGAATGTTTTGGAACATCTGGAAGATGAAGCTACTGCAATACAAAATTGTAAATTCTTTTTGAAAAATAAAGGAACCCTGATTATACTGGTTCCTGCTTATTCTTTTTTATTTTCAGAAATGGACAAAGCCCTGAATCATTACAGGCGATATACGGCCACACAGTTGAATAAAATAATCCGGAAAGAAATTTTTACAATAGAAAAATCATTCTACTTTAATGCGATGGGAATCGGCGCCTGGCTTTATAGTAAACTGATGAAGTATAAATCTCCGCCAGATTCCAATATGAAATTTTATGATAAACTGACACCCATTGGAAAATTTTTAGACAAGATTGTATTAAATAAAATTGGTTTATCGGCCATTGTAGTAGCAACCAAAAATGAATTCATTGAATAATTAATCCTAAGTGCTCCAACTAATCTCACATATAATAATTATTACCGCTTTCTGTTTTGTTTGGGGTATTCCCGCATTTCTTTTTCTAAACAATAAAAAAAACGAAAACAACATCTGGACCCGAAACTCACTAAGTAGCTTTACTTTTCTTTTTTTCTCTGGAATTATTACCCTTTCAATAATAACTGCATGGGTCTTTCTTTGGTTTCCATTAAATTTTACAACACTGTTACTTTTAACCTCAGTCCTATCGATCATTTTACTATTATTCAAAAAAAAGGATATAAAAAATGCTTTTAAATCTTTTGATAAATTCTCTTCTCTTTCCTTATTAGAAACTTCTTTCGTAGTCGTAATACTTTTGCTTTTTGTAATTCTGGGGAGTATCAAGATCATTAATAGTGATACCACTATATATCACATTCAAATCATTCTTTGGACTAATGAATATGCTGTTGTACCCGGCTTGGCCAACCTATTCCCAAGATATGGCCTGGGGTCAAATTGGTTTAACCTGATTAGCGTTTTTCGCATTCCTTTTTTTAAACATGAAAATTTTACATATCTCAATACTACTCTTGCCATCTGGTTTTTTTTATGGCTGTTCAATAACTGGAGATGGCATGTCAGGAATTTTAAAGAAAGTCAGTCAAATAAAATATTAAGTCTTTTTTATTTGTTTGTTATTCTATTCTGTCTTTTTGATTGGGAACTATTCAGGGATGCAGCAAATTCAACTAACTACGATTTTATTATCACAGCCTTAACTATAATAATTATATCCTGGTTGATTGAGTCCATCCTTTTTAATGAGAGCAGTAAACTATCTCCCTTGCTATTTATTTTACTTTGCATTTCACTTATCCCTTTCAAACTTTCAGGGATATTTATTTTATTGCTCCTGCTGCTTTTTCTTATTTATAAAAATAAATTTATCCATTGGCTTCAGTCATTTTTCATTGGGTTTTTATTGTTTACTCCTCTATTAATAAAGAATTACATTATTACAGGTTTCCCTCTTTTTCCAATTACATGGAGTGTTAATTCTCCAGATTGGCAGGTTCCGGTTGGCATGACCGACTATCTCAGATATTATATTTATGTGTTTAATAGGTTTTATAATTCTTATAACTTAGAAATTTCTTCAATTCCGGATCTTTTAAATAAAAGTTGGATTAGATCATGGTTTGATGGTATTCTGCTACAGCATAAAATTATTTTCCTCGCATCCTTTAGTTCATTGGCTTTACTTTTTTTTAAAAACAAACTTTCAATTGATCATAAAAAATTAAGACCCTTTTTTATAATACTTTTTCTAATGGCTGCAGGTTGGTTCTTTACTGCTCCTTCACCAAGATTCGGTTATGGAGTTTTAATTTTTCTGGCCTTTTTCCCATTTTGTTATTTTGCCGGAAGTCTGTTTACACCTTTAATTCAAAGAATAATTGTAATTGCCATTATTGCCGGCTCCTCTTTTTATATTTATAAGAAAATACCTCCCCTTATTCAAAACAAAAATCATTTTCTTTATCCTGTAGAACTGGAAAAACGCAGTACTAAAACAATAACAATAAATGGAACTGATTTTCATTTACCAGATAAAATGAATGATGAATGGATGAGAAATTGTTATGGGACACAAATACCTTGTATATCTCAGGAAAATATTTACCTGGAACCAAGAGGGAAAAATCTTAAAGATGGCTTCAGAATGAAACAACAACCTGACAGTAGTTTTATCAGAAATTATATTTATTAAACCCCTTTGCTGATATTAAGAAGTAATATTGAAAGATGATAGTGATGAACACTAAAAACTATTCTGAATTTCGATTAGCACTCATTATTCCCTTTTACAATGAAGAAAAGAGGATAAATGCAGGCTCATTCACAAATTTTGCTGATCAAAACAAAGATATACTGCTGATACTGGTTGATGATGGAAGTAGGGATAATACAAAGAATATTTTAACCTCTATTTGTAGTGTTTCCGCAACTAATTCTGAAGCCATTTATCTTGAAAAAAATGTTGGTAAAGGAAATGCGATTAGAACAGGGATGGAGAAAGCTATTTTATATCAGATACCATTTATCGGATATATGGATGCTGATCTTTCTGCTCCATTTGAAGAAATACTTCGGTTGCATCAGTATATACAAACTTCAGATGACCTTGCAGTATTTGGTTCCCGGTTAAAGAAACTGGGTTCGGATATTAAACGATCACTTTTTCGTCACATTACCGGAAGAATGGTAGCAACGATAACTGATAGCAGGTTCAACATAGGCTGCTACGATACACAATGCAGCGCAAAAATATTTACTATCGAATCTCTGAAACCCGCAATTACTGAACCTTTTTTTACCAGGTGGTTTTTTGATATCGAACTTATTTTGAGAATCAGGAAAAAATTTGAACGTTTTAAAGTACAGGAGATTCCCTTAAACAAATGGGAACATAAAGCTGGTTCTAAAATAACAATATTTTCAGCATTCAGAGTTATCAAAGAAATTTACATATTGTTTTCTAAATATTAATTCATGTTGAGCAGTTCAGCCGGAAATAATTACAGCCTGCAACAATCTTTTGCTTCCCTGGCAATTATTTTTATTTGTTGTGTAATTGCTTACTGGCCGGTATTAGCAGGGATATTCAGTCTAAAGAATGATGCTGTACGCTATTTTCTTCCAGTCAGGTACCAAATAAGTGAAATGATATTGAATGGTCAGTTTCCATTTTGGACTCCTTATATTAATCTGGGCCATCCGCTTTATACAGACATGCAATCAGGAGTTTGGAATCCATTTGTCTGGTTGATCTCTCTGTTTGGATCTTATACTATGCGAAGCCTGCAGGCAGAACTCATTATTTATGTATATCTCAGCGGTGTAAGCATGTTTTATCTATTAAAGTATTTCAAATTAAATTGGTCTGTTAGTCTTGCATTGGCAATTTGTTACATGTTATCTGGATTTATAAGTGACTCTTCTCAATTTGCTTATTGGATCTGTGGCATGGCTTTTCTGCCATTTGTTTTTCTTTTTTTTCTGAAAACTCTTCGTGAGCCATCATTTCGTTCCGTTTTGTTTTTTTCTTTTTCCCTTTATTTATTGTTTGTAACCGGCTACCCAGGAGAATTTATTATCATCTTTTATTTCTTACTTGCCTGTTTCATCGTTCATCTTTTCCAAAACAAAAAAGATGCATGGAAGGTTTTCAAGTTCATGTTTTTAAGTGTATTTATCTTTTGCCTGTTTTCTTTACCGGCTATTATTGCTTACTTCCCGGGCCTTAATTATAATACAAGAGGTTCTTCTGTAAGCCTCGATCTGGCATTGTCCAACTCCATGCATCCTTTCAACCTTATTTCTTACTTTTTCCCGCTGGTAGTATGGAAATTGCCAATTATTGAAACAGATATCCTCGGCAGAAATTCATTCATTGGATTGCTTCCATTTACCCTGATCCTTGTTTCCTTTTTTATAAAAA
>JAYWEL010000114.1:0-4720 GCA_043779285.1 Chitinophagaceae bacterium
CAAGCAAGAACAGCAATTAAGTTGGGATAGAGTAAATGCAGTGATCAATCATATGGTTGAGAAAGAAGGTGTTAGTGCTGATCGTTTCATTTTCCAATATGCTCAGGAAGGTGGAGATTGTAATACAATTGATCTTCGTGGAGCTTCAGAAGGTGAAGCTGGACCAAATGTAGTTCCTGCTCCTCATCCAAACTTGAGAAAAAAATAAGCTTTTAAGTTTAAATATATACAAGCCCTCCATTATCGGGGGGCTTTTTTCGTAGTCATTTTATTTCAATTAAAAATTATCAATTAAGAGTTGATAGGTTAGGGGTTTATAAGTTTATAAGTTGAAAAATTGAAAAGTTGAGAGTTTTGCCTGCCCGTGCCGGTACGGACGGGAATTGCCTATTGCTTATTGCATTTTTATTTTAATTCATAATTCATAACTCATAACTTCCCCCAATACCATAATTCCCAATTGCCAATTCCCATTCAAAACTGGCTTTAAACTGTTCTTTATCAAAATCTTAACCATCAATTTTTTGTAACTTATTTTTTTTAAATAAGTTTTGCCGGAATCTCTTAACTTTGCCAACCTTTTATGAGAATATTCTGGACAATAATATTAGCTGTTTTATTAAGTAGTTGTGCGAAGATCAATAAGATCATGAAAAGCAGTGATCCGAATTATAAGCTTCGGATGGCTGAACAATATTTTGTAAAAAAGAAATATAATAACGCACAGGTTTTATTCGAGGATATTATGCCTTATTTTAAAACCGGAAAGGAATTTGAAGATATTTATTATAAATATGCCTATTGTGCCTATTATCAGCGGGATTATTTGAATGCGGAAAACCTGTTTAAAAATTTCCTGGAGATTTTCCCCAATAGTGTAAAAGCCGAAGAGCTTGATTACATGCGGGCATATACTTATTATAAACAATCGCCTAAAGCTGAACTGGATCAAACCAATACGATTAAAACAATTGGCTTAATGCAAGCTTTTATAAGTACACATCCCGGTTCGTTCAGAAATAAAGAAGCCAGTGATATTGTGGATATTTGCCGTGCAAAACTGGAATTGAAGGATTATAAAAGTGCACAGTTGTATTATGATATGGGAAATTTTAAAGCATCTGCAGTTGCTTTTTCAAGTTTATTAAATAATTATCCATTTTCTAATACAGCCGAAGAATTTAAGTTAATGATTATAAAGTCATATTTTCGGTACGCAGAATTAAGTATTGAAGAAAAGAAAAACGAACGATTTGAAAAAGTGATTTCGGAGTGTAACGATTTTATTGATCGTTTTCCGGGAAGCAAAATGATAAAGGAAGCAGAACGGTTTTTAAATTTATCTCAAACCAACATTAAAAATTTAAACAATGAGCAAACTAAGACGTCAACTTAGTGCAAGTACTTCAAATACTGTGGAAACACGTAATTTGAATGACATTAAGAGTAAAACTGGAAATTTGTATGAGTCTATTGCTATTATAGCAAAAAGAGCAAACCAGATTAACATTTCTATCAAAGAAGAGTTGCACAGCAAATTGGAAGAGTTTGCAAGCCATACTGATAGCTTGGAAGAAATACATGAAAATAAAGAGCAGATTGAAATATCGAAAGCATACGAAAGAATGCCTAATCCTTCTTTATTAGCGACTCAGGAATTTCTGGACGATAAAGTCTACTTCCGTAAAACATCAGATGATTTATTCAGCTAAGTGATTGGCAAAATATAAATTCTTTATAAATAAAAGCGATGGATATTCCATCGCTTTTATTTTTGAGTACATAAGCTTATTTTTGAAAGGAATATGTTTGAAGGAAAAAAAATACTGATAGGCATTACCGGGAGTATAGCTGCGTATAAATCAATAAGTCTTGTACGTTTGTTGGTTAAATCCGGTGCAGAAGTAAAAGTAATTTTAACTCCCGCTGCAAAGGATTTTGTTTCTAAACTTACACTCTCCACCTTATCAAAAAACAAGGTATTGGAAGATATGTTTGATGAGGATACCTGGTCAAATCATGTAATGCTTGGTAGATGGGCCGATTGCATGATTATTGCACCCATGTCGTGCAATACACTGGCAAAGATGGCCAATGGTATTTGTGATAATTTTTTATTGGCAACTTATTTCTCTTGTACATGTCCGGTAGTGGCAGCACCTGCAATGGATGAAGATATGTGGAAACATCCTTCAACGAAAGCAAATATTTTAAAATTACAATCATACGGTAATTCCATTATCTCAGTAGAAACAGGTGAATTAGCCAGTGGTTTATTTGGTGATGGAAGAATGGCGGAACCTGAACATATTGTCAAATTTATGGAGGACAATTTTTTTTTGCCAAAAGTGCTGAAAAATAAAAAAGTATTAATTACTGCTGGTCCTACATATGAAGCCATTGATCCCGTTCGTTTTATTGGCAATTATTCTTCCGGAAAGATGGGTATTGCCATTGCCAATGAAATGAGTAGAAAAGGGGCCGACGTAGTTTTGGTATTGGGCCCTACAAATGAAAATTCGTTTCTTTCCGGCATCCATATTATTCATGTAAAATCTGCCGATGAAATGTATGAAGCCTGTTTGAATCAATTTGAAACGGCTGATATAACGGTGATGGCTGCTGCAGTTGCCGATTATACACCCAATGTAAGGGAAACAAAAAAAATCAAAAAAAAAACAACAGCGCAATTTCATATTGACATGAAACAAACCACGGACATTTTAAAAACCCTGGGGGATAAAAAAAGAAAAGATCAGGTGTTGGTTGGTTTTGCATTGGAAACAAATAATGAAAAAGAATATGCGCTGGAAAAATTAAAGAACAAAAATGCAGATATGATAGTGATGAATTCGTTGAAGGATGAAGGTGCCGGATTTGGATATGACACGAATAAGATTACCATTTTTGAAAAAAACGGCAGAGAATTCAACTTTGAAACTAAATTGAAAAAAGAAGTTGCAAAAGATATTGTTGAAACTATAATTCAGCTACACTATGTTTAAAAAAATATGCATTTTACTGATTACGGTCTTATTTATTAACGGCGTTATAGCACAGGAAATGCAATCCAAAGTCACCGTTCTGGCAAACCGGGTTAGTACAAATGTGGATCGGAAAATATTTCAAACATTGCAAACTTCATTGACCAATTTTGTAAACAACCGGAAATGGACAACCGACGTTTTTAATTCAAACGAAAAAATAAATTGCAATTTTTTATTGAATATTGATAAGGAATTAGGACAGAATACCTATAAAGCCACATTGACGATACAGGCTGCCAGACCAATTTATAACAGCACGTATGAATCTCCCATCATCAATTTTCAGGATGATAATATAGTTTTTCGTTATCAGGAATTTCAACCAGTCGAATTCAATGAAAACCGAATACAAGGTACCGATCCTGTTGCGGCCAATCTGACCGCTGTTTTTGCATATTATATCAATATCATACTCGGGTTTGATTTTGACTCATATTCTCCAAGGGGAGGGGATCCTTATTTTCAGAAAGCTATGCATATCGTAAACAATGCACCCGAAGGCCGTGACATAGTGGGTTGGAAACCTTTTGATGCTGTACGAAACCGTTATTTTTTAGCTGAAAATTTGAATAATAACCGCTTTACCCTTTTTCATGATGCCCTGTACGCTTATTACCGTTCGGGCCTTGATATTTTTTATGAGAATGAAGATGAAGGACGTAATGGGATCATGAACTGTCTTAATTATTTAAATACTATCAATACAGAGAATCCAAATTCCATGTTGATGCAATTTTTCTTTCAGGGAAAATCAAATGAGATTGTAAAGATTTTAAGTAAAGGAAATTCGGATATTAAAAACAGAGCAAGGGATATCCTGGTTAAAATAGATATTACAAACGCTTCTCAATATAAGTTGTTACGATGAAAGATGGTTTAGTTATTGCTTTCTTATTGTGGATGTGCATTTCATGTAGTTCAAAAAACAGTACACCGATCGGTATTATGAAGGTGGAAAAAATGCAAATGATATTATGGGATTTGGCCAGGGTGGATGAATACCTTGCTACTTATCCGGTTAATGATTCTCTCGTATCAAAGGGAAAACAAAAATTAATATTATACAATCAGGTTTTAACATTTAATAAAACAGATGAGAAAGACTTCAAAAAAAGTATGCAGTATTACGAAAAGAATCCGCAACTGTTAAAAGTGGTTTTTGATTCTGTAGCGGTCATGGATCAACGGGAAACCAGATTGAAATTAAAAAATGAAAAAAAATCAACGGATACGTTAAGTCGAAAACGTAAGTAAGATTATTTTTTTAAAAGAGGTTGTTTAAACATTTTGCAAAATGAAAAAGGTTTTTAAAAACGCAGCAGATGCCATACACGATATTCAAGATGGAGCAACTATCATGTTTGGTGGATTTGGGCTATGTGGTATTCCTGAAAATTGTATTGCGGCTCTCGAAAAAAGTGCTGTTAATAATCTGACCTGTATTTCTAATAATGCCGGTGTAGATAACTTTGGGATTGGCTTGCTACTTAAAAATAAACAGGTTAAAAAAATGATTTCGAGTTACGTTGGAGAAAATGCAGAATTCGAACGGCAATTATTATCCGGTGAATTAGAAGTTGAGTTAATTCCGCAGGGAACATTAGCAACCAGATGCCTTGCAGCCGGATATGGTATGCCGGTTATTTATACTGCTGCCGGTGTGGGTACCGAAG
>JAYWEL010000115.1:0-11202 GCA_043779285.1 Chitinophagaceae bacterium
TAAATGTACTTATCGCAGACAGCCAAGCAGGGACTAATAAATGGAAAGACAATAAATACAACAAAAAATGATGGACAGAAAAGAACAACGAACCGCTAACAGCACCTACAAGAAATTGGCGGTTCAGTGGTTAAATGAAGCTTTGTGCTTCGTATCAAGTTCACTGCTGGCAGACAGTTTTGTGCTTCGTAATCGCCAACTTCTTGTAGCTGCATTCCGTTATAGCCAATGGTAGGACTGAAAATTGAATGGAAGTGAATTTTTTTGTCCTGGCGGGTTTTTATGCCAGCTATTTGTGTAATAGAATGAATCATTTAATAAATAGCCTCAAATTTTATAGATTCAATTCGCTTCGGTAAAAATTTCACATGATATGCCGTACAATTCCAGATTCAATTGTTATATCGGAATTCGGGTAATGCCGGCAAGTAACATAACAATGTGGAGTAACGAATAAATGCTGTAAAAAAAGAGTCAAAAAGAATAGATAAACGGAGAACTCATTGCCATTCTTGGTAAGATTTCACCTAATGCTTAATATCCATTCATTCATAAAAACAAGCAGCAGAATATGGGTTAATTAGCATTACCAATAAATAAGTTTGGAGGATATAAATTCACAAATAATCAATTCTTTATCTGATTCAATAAACACAATAGTAAATTTCTTTTTGTAAGGAATACATTTATACCCTAAAGCTGCTCTTTCCGGTTCTCTGCAAATGGGATATGATTTTATTTCGTTGCCGAGTTTTATCAATGTATCATATAAAGCATCAGTAAATTTATCCGCAGTAGCAATCAGTCCTTTCGATTCAATAAACCAGGCTATCGCAGCAATATTATCGGCTGCCGTTTGTGTGACAATTACTTTTCTGCGGCCCATTTTCTAATTAATTTTTTGCTGTATGCACGGGCTTCTTCAATAGAAAATACTTTTTCGGGTTTGGTTTTTAATGCCGCTTTTTTTTGCAATGCCTGGTAATCTTTTTGAGGAATTAAAATGTATTTCTTTTTATCAATCAGTATCTCTGTCATAGTAAAACATTTGCTATTCAAATTTACATAAAATAACCGGAATGTTCTTTTTGCTCCCGCAAGCAGCCCAATTGTTGCCACCCGGAATCAATTCATTTAAATCCATTGGTTCGGGCAGTCTTAATAGGGATGTTGCAGCAATTTTATTTACTCAAATTAATATTTCATTCTTTATATAGCTTTTAAGGGTAACGTACAACAAACCGCATTTTCTACTTCCCGATTTATTTTTTAACATTTCCCTTTGTCCTTTCAGCACAAGTTGCATGGCCTTTGCAACGTTTAATCAACAGCTGTGGAAAAGCAGCTTGCCTATTAATCCCTGTTATTTAATTATTTTTACATGAATAACTATTCTATCGCATACATGCCAGACAGTTTCGAACAACAAAAGAACACCAGGGCGACAATCTATACCGGTATTGTTACCGGCTTGATGTTGCTGCTTTTCTTTTTATTAAGATGGCCATTACCAACCATGACTCAACCTCTTTTTGAAGATGGCATTGAAGTGAACCTGGGAAGCAGTGACCAGGGATTGGGCATCGACCAACCGATGATTCCGGGAGAACCTTCTCCATCGCAGCAACTGGCGAATAATCCGCCAAAAACAATTAGCTCCAAAGATGCGAATGTAAAAAATATTGAAACGGATGATAGAAACGCTGATGCTCCCGAAATTGTAAATCCACCGGTTTCAAAACCATTGGCTACAAAAATTAATACAACAGAAAAAATTACCCGGAAAGCAAGTACACCACAGGTTGTCGCTGCTCCTCCTGCTCCAAAACCCAAAGCAGTACTTAATCGTACGGTTGGTGGAACTGGTACAGGTGGCAATGGTGCAGAAACATATCAGAAAGGAACAAACGAAGGAATTGCAGGTGGTACCGGCGATCAGGGTGTATATGGCGGCACACCCGGTGCGCCCAACTATTCAGGCAACCCGGGTAAAGGAAACTCTGGAGTAAGTATAACAAGAGGACTCGGCGGACGCAATATCATTGGTGGGCAATCTTTTGAAGACGAGTTTAATCAGAATGCAAAAATTGCCATGGACATTGTTGTAAGCTCGAGTGGCAAAGTTATTTCAGCAACTTATCAACCCCGTGGATCTACATCCTCCAACGGATCGATGATTAGTATTGCACGCCGCAGGGCAAACGAATTAAAGTTTAATACAGGTGATGATGAACAGCGAGGAACCATCCTTTTTAATTTTAAATTAAAGAGCTAATTGCTTAACTGACCCATGCAAAAGCAATCTCATTTTTTGAGATTGCTTTTTTAGTTTCCCGTTGTAGCTTTGAGGCTTTCTATTAAAAATGACATATCAGGAAACCATAGATTACTTATTTACCAAATTGCCTATGTATAGCCGCATAGGTGCTGCAGCGTATAAAAAGGATTTAACCAATACCATTTTACTTTGTAAACAATTAGGCAATCCACAGCATCAGTTCAAATCCATTCATATTGCCGGCACAAACGGTAAAGGTTCGGTGAGTCATATGCTGGCTGCTATTTTTCAAAAAGCCGGTTATCAAACCGGTTTGCACACGTCGCCACATTTAAAAGATTTCAGGGAGCGGATCAAAATTAACGGAGAAATGATTCCGGAAGAATATGTGATTGATTTTGTTGAACGCATTAATGAAAGCATGGTAAAGATTGAACCCAGTTTTTTTGAAATTTCCGTGGTTATGGCATTCGATTATTTTGCTGCACAAAAAGTGGAGATAGCCATTATTGAAACCGGATTGGGTGGCAGATTGGACAGTACGAATGTGATCGTCCCCGAATTATCGGTGATTACCAATATCGGTTGGGACCATATGAATTTATTAGGCGACAGCCTGAAAAAAATTGCCGGCGAAAAAGCAGGAATCATAAAAGAAAATGTGCCTGTAGTTATTGGTGAATCGAATTCAGAAACCTTACCTGTGTTTTTAGCAGTCGCCAAAGAAAAAAATGCAATTCTTTCTCAAGCATCAACACAACGAATGATTGCGGACTGGCATTGGGAAAATCATTCCCTCCATGTTAATGTTGAAAAAATGAATAGTCCAGATCATACTAAATACGAATTAGATCTTCCGGGGATCTATCAATTAAAAAACTTAGTGACCGTATTGGAATCTGTTTCAGTTCTTCAAAAAATGGGATGGAATATTAATGAAGAACATATTCATTGGGCACTGAAAGAAGTTAAAAAACTAACCGGTCTGCATGGCCGTTGGGAACTCATTCAGCAGCATCCCGATATTATTCTGGAAGTAGCCCATAATGAAAACGGCATCAATCAGATGATGGAACATTTGGAATTATGTTCCTATACACATTTACATATTGTATTAGGCATGGCAAAAGACAAAGAAGTAGAAAAGATTTTGTCTCTGTTACCCAAACATGCCCGTTATTATTTTACCAAAGCGGATATACCAAGAGCTTTACCCGCAGAGGATCTCCTTAAAAAAGCGGAACAATTTGAACTTCGTGGAGATTGTTTTGAAAATGTAAACATAGCTATTGCTCAGGCAAAAATTCATGCAAAAAAAGATGACCTGATTTTGGTTTGTGGCAGTATTTTTTTGGTTGCTGAAGTGGATCAATCAAAATTGTAATAGAATTCCTTTTCTGTTCATAACTCAACGTAAGCAACTTGTTTCATGCATTGAAAATGCAACATCACCAACCCATTCTTTCACGCAAACTATTGATATGAGCAACATGGTGCTTGCCATGCCATGCGTACATGCCCAATAAAAACCAAAGTGTAATTTCCTTTTTTTGTTCCGGATGAAAGATAGTTCGGTTCCATGAATCATCTTTCAGGTTTTTCAAACTTGCGTACAAACGGGCATGCAAGGCATGTAAAATTGTAATAGACATATTAATCGGAATTTCTTTCACATCATCCAGCTCTGCCCATCGTTTTTCGTCGAAGGTTTTTATTACCGGATTATCTTCAGTCAATCCCAATTTAAAACGACAATAGGCATTCATATGACTGTCGGCCAGATGATGTACTACTTGAATCAATGTCCATCCATCCGGTCGGTAGCTTTCATTTAGTTGTGCTTCATCCAAATTTAAAACTGCATGTTCAATGTGTGTTGGCAATAATTTGATTTCTCTTAGCCATTCGTTTTTTAATTCTTCAGAAAATGTTTTGGGTTCATATTTCCCAATCGGATAACGGAGATCTGTTGTCATATAAAATTGTTTTACTTGATAATTTCAATCAGTTGTACATCGAATACCAAAATGGCTCCACCTGGAATATCGTCACCGGCTCCCCGGCTACCATAGCCCAGATTGGAAGGAATCCATAAACGCCAGATGCTACCTTCCGTCATCATGGGTAATGCAATCTGCCATCCTTTAATAAATGTTTTGATTGGTGCGGTCAGTGGTTCGTTTCGAACAAAGGAATTATCAAATTCGAATCCACTCAACAAAAATCCTTTATAATGTGTCTTTACCGTTTCAGTTATCAAGGGTTTATTACCGGTACCTTCAATAAGAATCTGGTATTGCATGCCGGTAGATAATTCAACCACCGCTGCGTTTTCAATATTCTTTAAAAAAAAATGACTATCTGTTTTTCCAGATTTATATTTTCCGGATAATAAACTATACAGTTTGCCCAAAAAACTCATAACATAAATTTTATTATTCTTCTCTTAATGAATGCCCGGTTAAATGAATGAATACATCTTCAAGATTCGCATTCTTTACTGTTTTTGGTCTTTCAAAACCGGTTAAAACCAATTCATCTATCAGTTTGTCCGGAGAATTCATCGCCACTATTTCACCGGCATCGATGATGGCAACCCGGTCGCATAAATATTCAGCTTCATCCATATAATGCGTTGTAATAATGACGGTAGTACCTTTATCCCTGATTTTTTTTATTAAATCCCAAAGGCTTCTTCTCGCTTGTGGGTCAAGACCAGTAGTGGGTTCATCCAGAAAAATAATTGCCGGATCATTAATCAATGTAATAGCTACGGAGAAGCGTTGTTTTTGCCCCCCACTTAATTCCTTGGTTTTAGATTTAGCCTTGTCTTTCAGGTTAACCATTTCCAACAATTTCATCGGATCTACATGCTTATTATATAATCCGTTAAACAACTCAATCAGTTCTACGAGATAAAGATTGGGATAATAGCCACTGGCCTGTAACTGTACACCAATCAGTTTTTTTATTTCATCCGGATCCTTATCCAGATTAAAACCTTTTACAATGACCTCCCCACTTGTTTTTTTGCGAAGTGTTTCAATAATTTCCAGGGTAGTTGATTTTCCTGCACCGTTAGGACCCAGTAAACCAAATATTTCTCCTTCCATTACGTCAAAGCTGATTCCTTTTACTGCGTTGAATTTTCCGTAGTTTTTAACCAGGTTTTTTACCGAGATGATTACTTCTGCCATATTATATTACGCTAAAATTAATTCCATTTTTATATCGGCTGTTTCAAAAGGAGAGTCAATAACCGCTACATGATTGAATCCGAATTTTTCATACATGTGAATGGCCGATTGTAATTGATGATTCGAATACAAAATAACTTTTTTTGCATTCAGTTCCATGGCTTTTGCCAAACCTATTTCAATCAATTTTTTGCCAATGCCTTGTCCCTGAAAAGCTGCTGTGACCGACATTTTTGACAATTCATAAACCCCCTCCTCCATTTTCATAATGGCTGCGGATCCGATAATTTCTTCTCCATTTTTTGCAAGCCAAATGAAACCATCTTTTTCGATAATTGTTTTCACCGGATCATTCAGGTAATATAAATCGTGTGATTCGGTCAGCTTATATTTATCCAGCCATTCCAGGTTCAGCCTTTTAAAATCAGCAGCAAACGTTATATCAAATGCTATTATTTCGACCATATTTTTTATTTCAAACATGCTTCCAATTCGTTCATCATATTCTTACTGCCGATAAATAATGGTGTTCGCTGGTGTAATTGGTTGGGTATTATGTCTAAAACATTGATTTCACCATCGGTTGCTTTTGCCACCGGCTTTTTCTACAATAAATGCAAACGGATTTGATTCGTACAGTAATCGAAGTTTTCCGGATGGTTTATCCGTCGTTCCCGGATACATAAAAATTCCTCCTTTGATTAAATTACGGTGCACATCTGCCACCATACTGCCAATATACCGTTGTGTATATGGACCGCCGTTATCTTTATTCTTATGTTGACAAATATTGATATAATCTCTTACCTTTTCATCATACTGAAAGAAATTACCATGATTCACTGAATATATATTTCCCGAAGGGGGGCATTGAATATCGGGATGGCTTAAACAATATTCACCAATTGATGGATCGAGTGTAAAACCGTTTACACCACGGTGTGTTGCGTAAACCAGCATGGTAGAGGATCCATAAACAATATAACCTGCTGCAACCTGCATATTCCCAGGTTGTAAAAAATCTTCCAGCACTACGGCTGTTCCTAATGGAGAAATTCTTTTGTAAATACTAAAGATGGTGCCGATGGAAACATTCACATCAATATTTCCGCTTCCATCCAACGGATCAAAGAGGCAAACATATTTCGAATTCATACTCACTTCGTCATCAAAAGCTATAAAATCGTCCAGTTCTTCGCTGGCAATACCGGCACAACTGATACCATGATTTAGCACTCCCACAAACTGATCATTGGCAAATATATCGAGCTTCTTTACTTCTTCTCCTTGTATATTGATGGAACCAAAATCTCCCAGAATGTCTACCAACCCGGCTTTATTTACTTCTACATTCACCCGTTTGGAAGCCCGGCCAATATCTCTCAGCAAACCACTCAATTCACCGGTTGCTTGTGGAAAATCTCTTAACTGCTGAATAGTAAATTCGTCGAGTGTAAAAACTTTTCTATTGATGACCATATCGCTCGATTTTTTATTTATCTGATTAGTGCAGACAAATGTACATGAAATTAACGTTTTGGAATTTAAGGGATCGAGGGTTGCCAGCCTTTGAAATGACAATACCGGGTTAGGATTAATTTATTAAAGGTTGGGAAGCCGTAGCGACTGAATCTCTCTAAATAAACAAAGACCGCTTTCCTATCTTTGCCCCTTCAAAAAAATATTTGATGAAAGTTTTCAAATTTGGTGGAGCATCTGTAAACAGTATTGAACGAATTAAAAAAATCGGGGAAATCATCCATTTATTCCCGGATGAAAAAATATTGATTGTGATTTCGGCCATGGGCAAAACCACCAATGCATTGGAGAAAGTGGTAGATGAATTTTTTGCCGGTAAAACCAACGAAGCATTAACACTTTTTGAATCTATTAAACAACATCATTTAACCACGGCTAAGTATTTACTGGTTACACACTATAACGAAGCACATCAGCGACTCTCCAACTTTTTTACAGAAGCCGAATGGTTACTGCATGACAAGCCTGTTAAGGGATACGATTATTATTATGACCAGTTGGTTTGTATCGGCGAATTATTTTCCACAACCATCGTTAGTGCATATTTAAATGAAATCGGGATAAGTAGTCAATGGATAGATGTTCGGGATATTTTTCGGACGGATGATAATTTCCGGGATGCAAATATTGATTGGGAATTCACTCAACAAAAAGTGAAGGAAGATATTGTTCCACTTTTCAATTCAACGTCCATTGTAATGACACAGGGGTTTATCGGATCAACCGATGAAAATGAAAGCACCACTCTTGGAAGAGAAGGCAGTGATTATTCGGCAGCCATATTTGCAAATATGCTGGATGCAAAGAAACTGATAATCTGGAAAGATGTTGTGGGTGTAATGAATGCAGATCCGAAACAATATCCGGATGCAGTTTTAATTGAAAACCTGAACTATTCCGAAGTCATTGAAATGGCCTATTACGGTGCACAGGTCATTCACCCAAAAACCATCAAACCCTTACAGAACAAGCAGATTCCCTTATTTGTAAAATGTTTTCTGCACCCCGAATATCCGGGAACATTAATTAAATTACAAACACTCAAAGATCTTCCTCCTATTATTGTTCTGAAAGAAAATCAGGTTATGATGCAACTGAAGTCGAAAGACTTTTCCTTTGTTGGAGAAAAAACGGTGAGTCATTTATTTCATTTATTTGAAGAACTGAATATCAAACCCAACCTTACTCAAAACGGTGCTATTACTTTTATGTGTGTTGTAGATGATCGTCCGGAAAAAATAGAAAAACTGGCATTGGAAGCGTCAAAAATATTTGAAGTACAAATAATGAAAGGATTGAATCTTTTATCCATCCTTCATTTTAATAAAGAATTATTTGACAAACTGACAGCGGGAAAAAATATTCTTTTAAAACAAGAGACTCCCGATACGATTCAGGTATTGATGACAACCTAATCTTTTTCAATAGAGAATGACTGAACCATTTTTTTAGCAACAGGTTTACCATGCAATGTCCCCGGTTTCCAGATGGGCATTTTTTCAAGGGCTGAAATCAGGTTATCATCAAAAACTGAATCAACACCTTTCAATACTTTAAAATTTACCGGCACACCATCCTTATCAATTACAAATTCAATTTTTACAAAAACACGGGGTAAATCAGCTGGCAATTGGTCTTTCATTTGGCTACCAAGTTTCTCCAAAAATTTAAAAAACGAAAGATTGGTTCCAGGAAATTCAGGCAGCTGATGTACCGCTTCTGAAATATCCTGGATATTTCTAAGTCGATGTCTGATGGCTATCGGTACAGTCATTTTTACAATGGATGTAGTCGTTTTCATCACATACTTATTCTTCTTCGGTGGTGCATCATTCACTATATATTCTCCGCTATCATCAATCATGATTACTGGTAATTGATGTTTTATTTCAAAATATTCAAAGGCATCTTCTAATGGTGAAGAGAATTTTTTCAATGTAGAATCATCTTTTAACAGATTGTCAAAATAATCCAGGCTGCTTCGCACACTATATTTTATTGGAAAAATATGTACCGGAATAAAATCCTGACCCTGCGTTTTTGCATACAGAGAAAGTATATATAACTCTTCTACCTGTTCATCGGTAACCGGTATACAACCTACAGTAACACAAGATCCGTGAATGAAAATTTCTCCCCCCGGTTTGAAAAAATCACTGAGAATTTTGTCGGATGCATTGGGATAATTCAAACCCAGTGAAAGATGATAACTACTTTTTGGATTAAACATGTTGATATAGTAAAATCCTTCCGGTACCTGGTAATCGCCTTCCATTCGTTTCGGACCCAGGGTTCCGGCCATTGCACAAACCTTATATGTTTTAAACAATTTAAATTTTTCGTCCATTTCATTTTTCACCCAAACTTCCAACTGACTGTCATACTTAAATGAACGGATGTAAATATATTTTGCTGGCCAAATCAATTTTTTATCTGCAAATTGTTTTTGCAGGGTATCTTCTTTTTTCTTCAGTGCTTCGTATGGTCTTGGAAAAGATTTTTGGTAATCGATGAAACTGGTAAATGAAGTTCCTCCATTACTCTTCTGCGCATCGGCCGAAGCAAATAACAAAACAAGGAAAAATAAACTCAGGTTCTTCATGTAATTAATTTAACCGAAACAAAATAACAATTCCCAAACTGAAAATTGTCAAAAAAATATATAAAAATATTTTTTTAACTCCTTATTCCCAATTACAAATTACCTCTCGCCGCCTGTTCCAACTCAATTGCTTCAAATAATGCCTTGAAATTTCCTTTCCCAAAACTCTTGGCCCCTTTGCGTTGAATGATCTCGAAAAACATGGTGGGCCGGTCTTGTATGGGTTTAGTAAAAATCTGTAACAGGTAACCTTCTTCATCCCGGTCAACCAGAATTCCCAATTCTCTCAAAGGTTCCAGATCCTCATCAATTTTTCCTACACGATCCAACAATTCATCATAATAAGAAGTAGGAATATTTAAAAATTCAATCCCCCTTTTCCTTAATTCAGTTACGGTAGCTACAATATCATTGGTAGCCATCGCAACATGCTGACAACCTTCCCCATTAAAAAACTCCAGGTATTCTTCAACCTGCGATTTCTTTTTTCCTTCTGCCGGTTCGTTGATCGGAAACTTTACAAACCCATTTCCATTACTCATCACCTTACTCATCAATGCAGAATATTCGGTCGAAATATCTTTATCATCAAACGATAAGATATTTTTAAAGCCCATCACATCTTCATAATATTTCACCCATTTATTCATCTGGTTCCATCCTACATTTCCTACACAATGATCCACATATTGCAAACCGGTTTCTGTAGGTTTATGATAAGGATTACTCCAGGCTATGAACCCTGGCATAAAAACTCCTTGGTAATTTTTCCGTTCAATAAATAAATGAACCGTTTCGCCATACGTGCATATTCCACTCATGATTAGCTTCCCATCCTTATCCTCCAGTGTTTTAGGATTGATATAGTTTATCCCTCCTCTTTTCATTGTCTCTTCCCATGCCACAGTTGCATCATCTACTTTTAATGCAAGCACTTTTACCGCATCTCCATGTTTGTACACATGGTCAGCAATCGCATTATTTGTACGCAGTGCAGTTGTCAACATAAGTGTCAATTTATTCTGTCTTACTACATAACTCACTTTATCTTTTACACCTGTTTCGGGCCCGGCATATGCCAAAGCCTGAAATCCAAAAGCAGTCATATAATAATGGGTAGCCTGTTTTGCATTGCCTACATACAACTCTACATAATCCGTTCCCTGTAAGGGTAGAAAATCGGTGTTGTTTGTCGTTAACTGTTCGTTTTCGGTAATTGTTGACATCTGAAAATATTTTTAATAAGAGAATTTATTATTGTCCAAACGGCAGTAATTCTGATCAACTGCAGTTGCGTCGCACTCTTGTACTAAATAACGCTATGCATCATTTTCACTGTCCATGGCAAGGGCAAGCAACAGAAAAACGAAATTGTTTCGCTTGTCATTGAATATTTTTTTTGCATAATCAGGTTGCATAGTTTACAAAGTTAATCAAAGCACAAGAATATCCATTTGTTTGAATCGATATAGCGGAATAACGTTTAACACCGCTTATAAACAGTAAATAGTCCAATGCGCTTTTCTGCGGTATAATACCATCTAAGATTTACACATAGTCCCTGCCCGTCCGGTCAGGCGGGCGTT
>JAYWEL010000116.1:0-25253 GCA_043779285.1 Chitinophagaceae bacterium
ATTAGAATACTACAAGTTAAAAAGCCGGTTCATCCCATTAATTAGTGGGATGAACCGGCTTTTAGAAGTCATACCATCTTGATTTACTAAATAGTCCACCGCCCGCCTGACCGGACGGGCAGGGACTATGTGTAAATCTTAGATGGTATTATACCGCAGAAAAGCGCATTGGACTATTTACTGTTTATAAGCGGTATCAGTATTATTATTTATTATAAATCAACTGTTTTAAGTTTTTTTGGAATTTTTACTTCAAAATTCTGAACCTTCCCGTTACGCAACACTTTAATCATATACGATGATCCTTCTTTATTTTCTCTGACAATTTTTGCTACATCATCGGCAGTTTTTACTTCCTTATCATTTAAATGCGTAATCAGATCATCTTTTTTAATACCCGCTTTTCCGGCATTTCCATCTGTATCCACTTCCACTACTTTCACATTATTCCCATCCTCTGTATCCTGAACAGACAATCCCAGCTTTGGTTTACTATCCATTTTCCAAAATTCAAAGGAAGGAGGGTTTGTTGCTTTGGGCAACCTTGGTAAACCAGGCAACATTCTATCCATCTCAAACATATTCCTCCCCTTGGTTAAAGCGTCGTTCCCCCTTGTTATCGTTTCCGTATAATTTTTTAATGCTTTTGAATACATGCCTTCCCATTTTCCTAATTCAACATTTATTTTTTGATCTGTTTTATCTCGTTGAATGGCTATTACCACTTTATCTCCGGGTTTATGATCGCCAATTGCTTTTGTTAATTCATCCGGACTTGCAATTTTTATTTCATCCACATGCGTGATAATATCTCCTTTTTTAAGACCAGCTTTTTCTGCAGCACTTTCTTTTATTACTTCTTTTATTTCAACTGTACCAGAAGCAGATATCACAGTACCTATTCCCAACATAGCTTTATTTTCATTTTCGCCAAAGAACTTAAACTCATGTTGATCTCTTTGCAAATTCATATTACCTCTTGGAGAAGTAATCCGCAGGTTATCAAAATCCCTGAATTTATTTATTGAAATATTAATATCCTTATCGCTAAAATCTTTGACCGGTTTCCCGTTAATACGCACATTATCTCCATCAATTTCAATGGTTATTTTTTCTTTTTTATCAGCACTTTTTCTGATAATGACTTCCCTGATTTCTTTATTACCCTCCTTTTCAATTTTCTTTTTTTCGATAACCTTCTTTTCTACGTTTTTTTCCTGTTGTGCAATCAGCAAGCCAGGAGTTAATAATAAAATAAATAGAGAAGCAGGAATTAGTTTAATTAGCCGTTTCATATTGTTTATGTTTTTTGTTTGTCTACGTTTTGTTTCGTAGATCAAATATAGGATTATTAATCTAATACGAAAACTTTCGGAAATGTTAAATTGACATTACTAAAAATTGGTATTATATTAGCACTTTAAATCCCCACTGACCTATAAATTGAAGACCACCAAGCTGAATTGTTTAATTTTACAGTAGATTTTCACCAAACCTCAAAAACAGCATTGCTTCATTTATGGTCGATTTATTTTTTATAGTATGTGCTTTAATTTGCATTGCCTCCATTGTATATTCCTTGAAGATTTTAATAGAAACAAGAGATATTGAAGATCATATGCATAATGACTAAACAATTTTAGATCAGGCTTTTTATTTTTTCAATCACCCTATCCAAATTTGCTGCATCTTGTCCTCCGGCAGTAGCCAATGTTTTTTGACCGCCTCCTCCACCTTTTATCAGCGGGGCCACCTGTTCTTTGATGATTTTAGGCGCATCCAGATTTTTCTCATCGGCTAGTTTTTCATCTATTAAAATAACCACCTGTGCTTTGCCATCAATATTGGAAGCTAACACAACAAAATAATTTTCTAATTCATTCTTCAGGTCGAAACAAAGTTTTTTTAATGCATCTGCATTGCTTACATGGACAATCTTCCCCAAGAAATTTACTCCATGGATTGTTTCTATTTGAAGTTTCAATTCATTCTTAAGTATTACCAATTGCTTTACTTCTATTGCTTCCAGTTTCTTTTTTAAATCGGTATTTTCTAAAACCAAACTTTCAACAGATTTCAATAATTCTTTCGGGTTTTTTAAAAACTCTTTTACCTGATTCAATTCATCTAAATGATTATTCATATAATCACTGGCTTTTTTTCCGGATAAGGCTTCCAGTCGTCGAACTCCTACAGCTACCGCTGTTTCATGACTGATCTTAAATAAACCCAACTCTCCTGTAGATACAATATGTGTTCCTCCACACAATTCAATTGAATAATTCTCGTCCATAATAACAACACGTACCATATCGCCATATTTTTCGCCAAATAAAGCCATAGCTCCTAGTTTCATTGCTTCATCTTTTGGTAATTCCTTTATGATTACCGGAATATTTGTTCTAATTTTTTCATTGACCAATTCTTCTACTTGGCTAATTTCTTCATGGGTCATCTTTGCAAAATGAGCAAAATCGAACCGTAGATGTTCTTCATTTACCAGCGAACCTTTTTGTGTAACATGATTGCCCAAAACCTGACGCAATGCTGCATGCAATAAGTGTGTAGCAGAATGATGCAGGGTTATGTTTTTTCTTTTTTGTGCATCTACTTTTGCAATAACCTCAGCAGTCAATTGCTTTGGTAACGTATTTGTAAAATGAATGATGATTTCATTTTCTTTTTTTGTATTAACCACTTCTATAGATTCATCCCCGAAAATCAAAACACCCGTATCACCAACCTGTCCTCCGCTTTCGGCATAAAATACAGTTGCATCTAAAACCAATTGAAAGCCTTCCTTATTCTTTGCTTTTACTTTTCTGTATTTAATTAATCGACAGTTACATTCCAATGTATCATAGCCAACAAAACCAGTTGCCTTTGCCTCACTATTCACTACAACCCAGTCTTCTGTATCAACTGTTGTAGCTGCCCTGCTTCTGTCTTTTTGCATTTGCATTTCTACTTCAAAACCTGCTTCATCTACCTGAAACCCATTTTCAAGTGCAATCAACCTGGTGAGGTCAATAGGGAATCCAAAAGTGTCATATAATTCAAATGCATTTTTACCTGAAATGTTTTTAACAGATGAGCCCTGTATGATGTCATCAATTCGTTTCAACCCCTTTTCCAATGTTCTTAAAAAAGATTCTTCTTCTTCTTTGACGACCTTACTAACAAAATCTATTTGTTTGTATAGTTCGGGGAAAACATGGTCGAATTGTTTTGCCAGTTGTGGCATCAGTTGATGAAGGAGTGGTTGCTTATATTCTAAATAAGTATAGTAATAACGTACTGCCCTGCGAAGTATACGGCGAATAACATAACCTGCACCTGTATTAAAAGGTAATTGTCCATCGGCTATAGTAAACCCAATTGCCCGAATATGATCGGCAATAACCCGGAATGATACAGACTCTAACCAAGCATCACCCGAAGTTGGAGTACAGGTTGCATCATATTTTTTATGCGTAATCTTTTCCGTTTCGGAGATAGTTCCCATAAAAATATCGGTATCGTAATTAGAGGTTTTTCCTTGTAAAACCCGAACCAGTCGTTCCAATCCCATACCGGTATCTACATGTTTTGCAGGTAGCGATTCCAGTGATCCATCTTTCAACCGGTTAAATTGCATGAATACATTATTCCATATTTCAATAACCTGTGGATGATCATTATTAACCAGTATTTTCCCATCTACCAAATTCCGTTCTTCATCAGTACGGCAATCCACGTGAATTTCGGTACAAGGTCCACAGGGACCCGTGTCGCCCATTTCCCAAAAATTATCTTTTTTATTTCCCATCAGAATCCTTTCTTCAGCGACCCATTTCTTCCACTCATCGAAAGCTTCCTGGTCTTTAGGAATATTCTCTTTTTCATCTCCTTCAAAAACTGTTACATAAACCCGGTCTTTTGCTATGCCATATACATTGGTTAAAAGATCCCAACTCCAAGCAATGGCTTCTTTCTTAAAATATCCACTTGCCGGGTTTGAAGGATTTCCAAAACTCCAGTTTCCAAGCATTTCAAACATCGTATGATGGTATGTATCGACACCCACTTCTTCCAGATCGTTATGTTTGCCGGATACACGTAAACATTTTTGTGTGTCAGCTACTTTCCAATTTGCCGGAACACTGTTGCCCAGAAAATAATCCTTGAATTGATTCATTCCTGCATTGGTAAACATCAGGGTTGGATCGTTTTTTACAACAATCGGGGACGAGGGTACTATTTCATGACCTTTAGAAATGAAATATTCCATGAACTTTTGGCGAATTTCTATGCTGCTCATCATAATGACAAGAATTGTAATTTTTTATGCTAATACGAGTATATTTGTTTGCCTCGTAAATTAATTAAAAAGATTCGCAAAGGTAATCCATTCGGTTTCAATATCATTCCGAAAACCAAGGTTTAGGCTGAACATGAAAAAAATTAAATATTATTATAATAGTAATACACTCCGGTACGAGAAACTGGTTACCCCTTTACGTGTAAAGCTTTTACGGGTATTTGGTTTTGTTGCGGCTTCGTTGGTTACAGCCGCTATCATCTCTTATCTGGCTTTTCAATTCATTGGTTCTCCAAAAGAAAAATTCTTAGTTATAGAAAATGAGCGATTGACTTTTAAGTTTCAGGAAATAAATGAAAAAGTGATTGATCTGCAACTTCAGATGAGTGAATTGGAAAAAAGAGACAATGAAGTTTATCGGGCTATTTTTGAAGCTAAACCAATACCGGACAGTGCCAGAGAAAAATCGATTGAAAAGAAAAAAGAAGAAGCTAAAGTTGACCGCATGAATGACCAGGAGATTATCAACGCGATCGAAAAATCCCTGACCGTTTTGACAAACCGAATTCAATTTCAGAACAAATCATTTAGTGAAATAAAAAATCTGCTCAATAATAAAGAAGAATTATTGGCCAGTACACCTGCTATTCAACCGGTAAGCAATAAAAATTTAGACCGAATTGCATCCGGATTCGGATACCGGATCGATCCAATATATAAAACCGTAAAACTACATGCAGGACTTGATTTTACAGCTAATACAGGTACGCCTATTTACGCAACAGCAAAGGGTATTATAAAAGTGGCGGGCTACCATGCAGGTGGTTATGGCAATCATGTAATAATTAATCATGGCTATGGTTACGAAACGCTTTATGGACACATGGCCAGAATAAAAGTTCGGGTAGGTCAAAAAATAAAAAGAGGTGAGGTTATTGGTTATGTAGGCAGTACGGGCAAATCAACCGGGCCACATTGTCATTATGAAGTACACAAGTATGGCCATAAAATTGATCCGGTTTATTTCTTCTATAACGATCTGTCACCGGAACAATTTGACCGTTTGCTGAAGAAAGCAGCGGCTTCCAATCAAAGTCTAGATTAAACGATGGTGGAAAACTTACTGTTAAGTCCATTACACTATCCTGTATTTTTACATCGTAATTATGGCTAAAACATTAACCCAAATAACGTTTGATTTCGCAGCAGATCTGGAACAAGTAAAACCAGGGACTGAAAACCTTCAATCGATTTCAAAAAATGAAGATCATTACTCTGTACCTAAACCACCTGAAAACAAGGTTGCAGAATCACCCGATACAGAAATAATTCCGGTTGAAGAAAGCACTTTATCGATTACTGAAAAATCAGTTGAGCTGATTGTTAAATCTTCAACACGTGGAAGACGATCTTTGAAGAATTCCAGTTTTGATGAAGAAAAAATTAATATTCCTGATGATGAAATTCTTTTCCAGAAACAATATTATGCCATTGGCGAAGTTGCCATTATGTTTAATGTAAACGGATCATTACTACGATATTGGGAAACAGAATTTGATATTTTACAGCCTCGAAAAAACAAAAAAGGAGATCGTTTTTTTCGTCCACAAGACATAAAAAATCTCTACCTCCTATTTGATCTGCTACGCAGACGTAAGTTCACCATTGAAGGAGCCAAAGATTATTTAAAAAAGAATAAGAAAGTAGAAGAAAAGTATGAGCTTATTCAATCGCTGGAAAAAATAAAATCCTTTCTGCTTGAATTAAAAGCACAGCTTTAATTATTCATTTTATCCAAATCAAATTTAACAATTGACAATTCTTCTTTAGCAAGTTGTCGGCTATATTTGTTATTCACGGTTATAACGACACTATGAAAATCTTTACATTATTTTTATTATTTACAATCATTTGCGGAGTTTCTTTAAATGCACAATCCTTTTACGAAGTTTCAAGAGATGCCCAAAACGGAAGTAAGGTTTTGAAAGGTTATGTAAAAAAAGCTGATATGGCAACCGATACAGCCTTTGCCTGGTTTGCCGAAAATCAAAAAAATTATACGGCTTATGCCAAAGCAGTAGAAGCTTTGAAAAAAAATACAGATGTACAATTTGTCGTATTTATGGGTACCTGGTGTGAAGATTCGAAATTTATTATCCCTAAATTATTCTCCATTATAGAAGCCGCAGGTTATGCTGAAAAAGGCATCAGCTTATTAGGTACTGACCGAACGAAAACAACAACGGGAAATCTTGCAGAGGCTTTCAATATCATTAGTGTGCCAACGATCGTAGTTATGAAAGCGGGAAAAGAAGCAGGCCGTATTGTTGAATTTGGAAAATTTGGCATGTTCGAAATTGATCTTTCACAGATACTTAATTCACTCAACCCACCTATTGGTCAGTAATTTTTATATCCGTATTAGTCGTAGTAATAGCGATATACAATTTCTCCATCAATTGTATAATCTGCAAATTAATGGATTGTTTTATGCTGTTAAACTCCGCAATTAATACCGGTTCGGTGTGGTAATCAATTTTAATTTGATAAGAACCCTTGGTGATATCGTTCAGATGCACCATCGGATCCTGAATATCTCCTTGCTGCAAAATTGCTTTAATCCCTTTTATTAATTCATTAATTTTTTCACTATTTGTCGAAACACTAATATCCAACATCATAACAACCCGCCGATGGGTACGCATGGTATGGTTATCCAGAATACTATCTACCATTTGCTTATTGGGAACTGTTACATAGGATTTTTGATCCGTCCGAATACGGGTACTTCTCAAACCAATTTTTTCTACTACTCCGGTAATATTTTGTAAAGAAAGATAATCACCTACAGCAAATGGTTTGTCGAAAAAAATGATAAAAGATGCCACCAGGTTTTCAATGCTTTCCCGTAAAGACAAAGCCAATGCTGCTCCAACAATACTCAGGCCGGTTAAGAAACTTCCTAATTTGAACCCAAAAGCAAATTTTAAAGTCAGCAAAATTCCAATAATGATAATGATAACTTTAAAAAAATCCTTGAAGAAAATGATGACCTGATTCTCTGCCATTATATGTTCTTCTTTTGCTTTCAATTTTAACAGCAAGGCAATAAAATCCACCATGCGAAGTATCAACCAAATAAAAGCAACAATGAGGATGATAGTACCAATGCTTTGAACAAAATCTTTAAAGTCGTACCGGTAAAACGTAAATTCAAGTTCGGGTGGAAAATTTAATCGATATAAAGCAACCAGCCCGGTGAATACAATCAGAGAAAAAGCAAGCGGAGGTTTTACCAGTTGAATAAATTTAAAACTGTCCACCTTTATCCAAATCCTTTTTACAATTTTGAAAAAAATTAAAGCAAAAAATTTTGCAATTAAATTACTCAGCAAAACGACAAAAAGCAAAATAACCAGAGTAAAAAAATATTCTCTAAGTGTATTATTTCCGTAAACCTGATTTAAAATCTCATTCATCATATCATTATTTCACTTCGTAAATCAGCAACTCATTTTTCTGAAGGGCATAAATCCGGGAAGATGAAAAATCGAGTTTACTGGCAGATGCTAAATATTCCGGAATTATTTCTTCATCGTATCTAAAGGCTTCAATCTGATAACGGTATAACGTATCTTTTTTCAGGCCAAATATGTATTTACCTATTACTTTAAAATCATTCCACCCGGTTATCAAAATCTTATTCTTTAAGTTGCCATAATAGTCAAATACAAAAACACCCCGGGCCGTATCGTATAAATAAACCAAGCGGTCCTGATCAAATATTTTAACCGGTGATGCGGCATATCCAAACAACTGCCGAAAATCGGGAGTTTCCAGCAAAAGCATCCCTTCATCATCAATCTTTTTTAATTTATTTTCCAACTCATCATAAAGCCAGATCTTATTATCGAAGGATTGACTGATTGTTTTTACCAAAAAAATATTTTGTTTTCGCAAATCAATCGTATTTCTGATATTCAGAAACCTATCCAACACAGCAATAATGCCAAAGTCTTTATAGTACAATAAAACCCGAAGCGGATTGGATGCATCAATCGAAGTAAGTCTTCCGAATTTTTTTATATCATTGAAAACGGCAAGAGAATCTCCTTTTGCATTTATTTTTTTTACCTGGTTACTGCTGTTTACAAGGTAAATATTATCGAGATTGTCAATGGCAAAATCAACGATGTCGGCTTTGATATTTTTTATTAACCGGTAAGAAGAATCGGCTTGTGCATAATTAAACTGATAAGAAACAAGCAATAAAAGGGCAGTAAAAAAATAGCTAAATCGATTCATTATTTTCGGATTATTAAATTGTCCAATCCTATAAAAGATTTTAATTCCAACGCTTGCCCATCAAAAACAGCATAACTAAAATAGTTTATCCAATCGCCTAAATTGATATAACGGCTTTGCTCATTCAATCGAAAATCAATAGGCAGGTGCCGGTGTCCAAATACAAGCCAATCGTAATGTTCTTTTTTTAGCTCTTCTTTACAATACTGGATCAACCATTCATTTTCTTCCCCAAGAAATTTTCCATCATCGATCCTATTGGTAACCCTGCTTCGAATACTTAAGTAGTTTGCCAAACCTACTCCCATAGCCGGCGGTAAAATACCGAATAGGAAATTGGCCAGCTTATTCCGAAATAATTTTTTCAATAGTTTATACCCGTTATCCCCCGGCCCGAGGCCATCTCCATGACCTATTAAAAAGTTCTTTTCATTTCGTACAAATACTTGCTGTTCAAAATATACAGCAATATTTAATTCTTGTTGAAAATAGGTTTTCATCCACATATCGTGGTTACCCACAAAAAAATGAATGGGGATGCCGGCATCAGTCAGTTCAGCTAGTTTACCAAGCAAACGAACAAATCCTTTTGGCACTACTTTCCGATATTCGTACCAGAAATCAAACATGTCGCCAACAATAAAAATCTCTGCTGCTGTATTTTTTATTTCATCTAAAAATTTTACAATTAATTTTTCTCTTTCCAGGCTGGATGCATAATCAGGAGAACCTAAATGAAAATCGGAGAGGAAATATATTTTTTTATCGGAAGCTAACAGCATTCAGTTTAGTTCGTTTTATTAATTTTAAAATCCAATATATCACCTGATGTGATAATCGGGAAACCTTCAATATTTCCATTATACCAATAAACCCAGGCGTTTATATTATCCGCTTCACTTTCAACCACAACCAGTTCACGTCGAAATAATGCGGTCTCCCCTGCCTCTACACATAAGCCTTCATAATCGTCAAGCTGTGCAAAAGCATAATCAAATTCTGATTGATTTTTTATTTTATACAATTCACCCACAATATAATTATCAAATTCAACCGGGCCAGCTGCGGGAAAATCTCCCATATCAACCATCACTGCTTTTACTTTTGCATTGGCTATAAAATCAAAGTACCGGGCTATATATTCATATGCCGGACGATGAAAGCCTTTGCGTAATGATCCGTAAACAAAAAGATATAAGCTTTGCTGTTTCATGTATTAAAGATAAGAAGAGTCAACAGAATCATCGCTCTATTAAAAAGCAATAAACTTCTTTCGGCCCGTGAATACCAACAACCAGGGTTTTTTCAATATCGGCTGTCCGGCTTGGCCCAGTGGCAAAAGTTATCAGTGATGGAAGATTTTCACCATAGCTTTCTTTCAGCTGTTGCAATGCATTTTTGATATCATAAACCAGTTGGTCGGTATATGCAATGCAAATATGAATTGGTGCATACACACTTGTAGTGCGGCCACTTTGCTGTGCCGAACTTAATACGATACTACCAGTTCTTGCAACCAGTGCTTCACAACCGGTAATAGCCGCATCACAATTCGCCAAATCACGGTCCGTGAAATTATCAAACAGGTTATCCTTTAATAATGCGAATAATTTTTCTTCTCCGCAATAAATATGATTCCAGTTAAATTGATTGGCCAAATTATTCAAGTGAGAAGCCATCTCCTGATGGTTAATGCAGTAAATAAATTTCCCCTGCAGCTTAACAAATTGTTCGGCAAATTCAATTTCCAGATCTTGTTTAAGGGGTTGAAAAAAACTCGGGTTTCCGTCACTATTAGGAAAAGGAATAGGCGTTGAATGGTTCAACGCCTTTCTTATTTTTTTTAAGATACTTTCTTTTGAAGGAGAAACATTCATATAAGTAAATTACTCATTTTAATGCTCCTGAAATTAACACATGCTCATCAGATTGACGAAGAATTATCTTCCTCTTTTTCAAGACTGACTTCCTGTGTTGCTTCAGTTAATTCAATTACATTTTCTTTTATCTCTTCTGGTGAATCTAATTCTGTTTTTACTCCATCATCATCCAATAATTTCTTTTCTTCGAATGGCCGCTTACCAATCAATTCCTCCACATCACTCTTAAATAATACTTCTTTATTTAATAAAGCTTCGGCCAGTTTTTCAACCATTTCTCTTTTACCAGAAAGTAACTCCTTGGTTCGGATATATTCTTTTTCAATCAAAATCCGGACTTCTTCATCAATCATTTTAGCCGTTTCATCGCTATATGGTTTTGAGAATGTGTACTCACTTTGCTGCGGATCGTAGAAACTAACATTACCCACTTTTTCATTCATGCCATAATAGGCAATCATTGCATAAGCCATTTTGGTAATTTGCTGCAGATCATTTTGTGCCCCAGTTGAAATTTTTCCAAAGAAAATTTCTTCACTGGCCCGGCCACCCAAGGTCATACAAATCTGATCTAACAACTGCTCTGTATTATATAGGTACTGTTCTTTAGGGGTGTACTGTGCATATCCCAATGCCGCAACTCCTCTTGGCACAATGGTTACTTTAAGTAATGGGTATGCATGTTCCAGGTACCATCCGCAAATGGCATGACCTGCTTCGTGGTAAGCAATAATTTTTTTCTCATCCGGAGATATGATTTTATTCTTTTTTTCCAGACCACCAATCACCCTGTCTACTGCATCCTGAAAATCGTCCATTTCCACACTCTCTTTTCCTTTTCTGGCTGCAATCAATGCTGCTTCGTTACATACATTGGCAATATCGGCACCGGCAAAACCTGGTGTTTGTTCAGCCAGTTTATGAACATCCAATTTCGTCGAAATCTTGATTGGCTTTAAATGCACATTGAATATTTCTTCACGGCCTTTTACATCGGGCTTATCAATAGAAATTTGTCTGTCGAAACGACCTGGTCTTAATAATGCGGTGTCCAAAACATCGGGACGGTTTGTAGCCGCCAGAATAATGATTCCTAAATCAGTTCCGAAACCATCCATTTCAACTAAAAGTTGGTTCAAGGTACTTTCTCTTTCATCATTACTCATCATTACATTCTTTCCTCTGGCTCTACCAATGGCATCAATCTCATCGATGAAAATGATACATGGGGCTTTTTCTCTGGCTTGCTTGAACAAGTCACGAACACGGCTTGCACCTACACCCACAAACATTTCCACAAAATCTGAACCGCTTAAACTAAAGAAAGGAACCTGGGCTTCGCCGGCAACGGCTTTTGCCAATAAGGTTTTACCAGTTCCTGGAGGTCCAATCAATAATGCTCCCTTTGGAATTTTACCGCCGAGGTTTGTATATTTTGTTGGATTTTTCAGGAAATCAACAATCTCCATCACTTCGCCTTTTGCTTCTTCCAATCCGGCAACGTCAGAGAAATTAATATTTACATTCGTACCCTTATCAAATAGGGTTGCTTTTGATTTACCGATATTAAAAATGCCACCGGCACCACCGCCACCGCCGGCTCCACCACCCATTTTACGCATCAGTAAAATCCACAATCCGATGAATAATAATACAGGCAAAACAAAATTGAGAATGTCGCCAAACCAATTCTTTTCCTGTTCCACCATATAATTCACCTGATCTTTATTCAGCCTGCTGTTTTGTACATAAAAATCGGACATCTGTTTTTCAAAATCGCCTGAGTATTTAAAGAAATAATGCGGCCCCGTTGCTGTAACATCTGCCCCGGTTCCTTTTTTAAGCTCTGCGGCATGCCTGGCAACACCGTTCTTATTTAAAAATACTTTTACGGTAGTACGGTTTGATACAATGAGGTATTTATCTACTTCATTGTTAAACACCATTTCTTTAAACTTATTCGGACTTGTTTCAACCATGCTGGTTGAAAAAGGACCAAAAAACTGGAACCCGATTAAAACGGCAAATATGATTGCATAAATCCAATAGATACTGAACTTAGGTCCGTTTTTAGGCGTATCGTTTTTCTCCTCTCCCTGTTTTTTTTGAAAAAAGGGGTTTTTAGACTTTTCCTTACTGTTTTTTTTCATTTTATTGCTACGTTGTGATACTTCTGAGTAATTCGGCTAAATAACAATATCTTTTTTAATTTAACCTAAACTGTTAATATTTAACTAATTCAATGCTTAGTCCTTATGTTCTACCATTCCCCCGTCACTCCACATTTCTTCCAGTTTATAAAACTTCCTGGTTTCTGGCAACATGATATGAACAACAATGTTTACATAATCAACCAATATCCAGTTGGCTGATTGTGCACCCTCGTATTTGTAAGGAGATTCTTCGCATTGTAGTCCTACTTTTTCTATGATATTATCTGCGATTGCTTTTGCCTGTGGTGCACTATTCCCTTCACAAACAACAAAAAAATCGGTAACGGATTCATTAATTTTTTTAAGGTCTAATGAAACAATATTCATTCCCTTTTTTTCCTGAATTGCGTTGATGATGGTTTTGAAAATTTTTGAGTTTCTGGTGAGTCTGATATCTGCAGACTTTTTTCTTTCGGAAAGTGATGTCAATTGTTCCAATAATTCTTTTTAATTTTTTATGAAATATGATAGTTTACTTTGTCAAAAATAGCGATTAATTGCCAACTGATTCCTCCTTTCATAACATAGGTTCGCCATTTATTGAGCTTCAATGCGTCGATAGTACCAATAACTATGCCCTTGAGCAAATACATGCTGGTTTGGCACAAGCCGGTACTGTATTTTTTGCTTACGAACAAACAAAGGGAAAAGGACAACGGAATAAAGCATGGTTTACAGAGAAAGGCTCGAATATCATAATCAGCTTATTAATAGAGCCACAAGGATTAAATATCCTCCAACAGTTTCCACTAAGTGCATGTATTGCCATCTCGGTTTACGAATTTTTTTCGAAATATGCCGGAGATGAAACACGGATAAAATGGCCGAATGACATTTATTGGCGGGACAGAAAGGCAGGGGGAATTTTGATAGAAAATGTCCTAAGCTCATCGGGCAAATGGCAATGGGCCGTAGTAGGGATGGGAGTAAACATTAATCAAACCGAGTTTTCCGATGGGCTGCTAAATCCGGTGTCATTAAAACAAATTACCGGAAAAGAGTTGGATCCAATCATACTTGCCAAAGAACTTTGCATCATCCTAAATGATAATTTTTACAAACTTTTGTATGAAGGCACTTCTTCCATTATGGAGTTATATAATAAAGTTCTTTATAAAAAAGATCAGGTTGTAAAATTGAAAAAAGACAATCGGGTTTTTGAAGCAAAAATTCTGGGAGTCTCAACCACTGGCCAATTGATGACTACCCATGCCATAGATGAAAGTTTTGATTTTGGCGGAATTGAATGGGTCATCGGGCAGTAATTACTATTATACCATCTTGATTTACTAAATAGTCCAACGCCCGACTGACCGGACGGGCAGGGACTATGTGTAAATCTTAGATGGTATTATACCGCAGAAAAGCGCATTGGACTATTTACTGTTTATAAGCGGTATTAGATATATTTAAGATAAACCTCATGTCAAGTCTAGCAAAGCTGTTTGAAGAATGATGATCTTATTTTGATATAAAAAAAGCTACATATTTGTTGCCGCTCGATTGAAGTCAATGCTATAATTTTACGTTTAAAACGTATAAGAAACTTTTGAAGCCCTACTATTAAACTAGTTTTGATTTTTAATTATAACGGCATTTATTAAAAAATTTAATGATTAAATTTATACGCTGTCATGCAAATCAAATTAACTCCCATCCTGTTTTTTATTAATCTTTTTTTTACCAATTCATTTGCTCAAAATAATACTGTTAGCATATCGGGATTAATAAAAAATAAATCGGATAAAACCGTTTTGTCTTATGTAAACGTTGTTTTAAAAAACGAAAAAGACAGTGTGTTTATTACTGGCACAGTGAGTAACGAAGAAGGACGTTTTACACTTTCAAATATAAAGCCGGGCAACTATTTCTTAGAAATTTCCTTCATTGGCTTTGTTACTAAAAAGCAATTACTTTATATAGGTAGCCTTTCCAACTATTTAGATATTTCAGCAATTGAATTGGCGGAAGATATTACTACACTTAGCGAAGTTGTAGTAGCTGCCAAACAAGACGAAGTAAGTAACAAAATGGACAAAAAAACATTTTCGGTTCAAGACAATATTAGCCAAAATGGTGGATCCGTTTTACAAGCCATGCAAAACTTACCAGGCGTAACGGTACAAGAAGGAAAAGTACAATTACGAGGAAACGATAAAGTCACTGTATTAATTGATGGCAAACAAACTGCCTTAACTGGTTTTGGGAATCAATCAGGATTAGACAATATACCTGCTTCTGCAATCGAGAAAATTGAAATCATTAATAATCCTTCTTCAAAGTATGATGCCAACGGAAATGCGGGCATCATAAATATTTTGATGAGGAAAAATAAACAAGAAGGATTTAATGGGAAAGCTGGCTTTACATCTGGGTTGGGGTCTTTGTGGATTAGAAAAGAAAATTTACCAACCATCAGGCGGCAATATCAATTGACACCTAAAATAAATCCGTCCTTGTCCTTGAATTATAGGAAAAATAAAATCAACGTTTTTTTACAAGCCGATAACCTTTACACACAAACCTTAAACAAAAATGAATTTGTAACCAGGACTTATGATGATGGTACAATTATCAACCAACAATTAAAAAGAAATCGAAACACTAATTTTTTTACTTCGAAAGCAGGGTTTGATTGGAGTATAAGTAAAAACAACACCCTCACTATTTCTACATTATTTGGAAGTGAAAAAATTATTGATAGAGGCGATCAGCCATTTTTCAAAGCATCCAATGGGGTAAGACAAAGATTGTGGCAATTTTTAGAAGATGAGTTAAAGACTACAGTTATGGCTACTGCCACTTTTCAACATAAATTTAAACAAGCCGGACATCTACTGAATATTGGGTTTAATTATACTTTTCACCGTGAAGATGAGCAGTATTTTTTTGAAAATATTTTACCCAATTACTCAGCAAAAGATGCTTTTAAATTACTTTCTGATGAACATGTTGCAGATTTTACTGTAGATTATTTAAAGCCATTGAAATATGGTAAAATTGAATTAGGGCTCAAATTCCGTAACCGGAATATCCCAACCAATATGCAATTCTTTCCTGGATTAAATTCTCCTTTAGATTCCAGTGCGGATGGTTGGGCAACATACAAAGAAATTATTCCAGCATTATACGGGAATTATATTTTTGAAAACAAATTATTTGAAGCCGAAGTTGGCTTAAGGGTAGAATATGTAGGATTACAATATGATGTTAACCCCAATCATAACACGTATACCAGTGATGGCTACAATTATACCCAGCCTTTTCCAAATGTCCGGCTTGCCTATAAAATAAACAGCAAAAACAAAGTATCATTATTTTATAACCGTAGGGTGGATAGGCCCAATGAAGTTGATATCCGAATTTTTCCAAAATATGATGATGCCGAAATTATTAAAGTTGGTAATCCTGCCTTACTTCCTCAATTTACCAATGCTATTGAATTTGGCTACAAAACAAATTGGGACAAAGGTTATTTATATTCTGCCGCATATCATCGTTTTGCAACAGGAACTATTACACGAATTTCAATCACCGCCCCAACAAGTTATTTAATTTATGCTATATTTCAAAATGCAGGCAAGAGTTATAATACAGGCTTAGAAGTTGTTCTGGCTCAGGAACTTGCTCCTTGGTATTCATTTAATTTGAACCTTAATAGTTACCAAAACAGCATTGATGCTTTCCGCGTTATAAATAAATATCCAGTTCCGAATACCTTTTCGGCTGAAAGCCAAAAAATTATTTCATGGAACATAAAACTCAATAATACGTTTCATTTACGTAACAACGTAGATGCTCAACTAACGGTTATTTATTTAGCCCCCGATATTATTCCACAGGGAAAAATAGCACAGCGATTTTCTGTAGACCTTGGAATAAAAAAGAACTTGCAAAAAGGGAAAGCTGAACTTTTCTTCAATGCATCAGATATTTTAAACAGTATGGTTATCAAAAAAGAAATACAGGGTCAAGGATTTAAATATATTAGTACCGATTATTATGAGACACAAGTAATACGGTTGGGCTACAATTACAAATTTTAGCATCTGCATGAAATCAGATTAACTAAATACATATTCTCATGCTGTTGTAAAATACTTGCTGTGGTACAAGTGTACTTCACTGTTTTAAATGTGCGGTAATACCCCGTTTCGTTTTACTTGGATCTTAATAAACTTGCTTAGCATAATTTTTAAAAATACAATGAATGACATGAAGCATTATCAAATTGGAATTTAAACAAAATGACAATTATCTTTGCCAGATTATAGTTTATGGATACTGTGCAACCTTAAATGACCATACATATTACGAATACCAGATTGCAGTTGATTCCTATTTGCGATACAGGTTATTCTTAGCTAAAAAATTGTTGTAGGTTTTCATGCAAATTTAAATTCGGCATTTTAGGAATCTATATGAACTCAGATTAAGCTACTCTCATAACTACAATTGCTGCTATACACGAAGAAATAACGCAGTTGAATCAACCATATCAAAGCATTTAAGAAATTTATTAATTTGAAAAACATACAAAACAGAGCAAACAGAATAAAAAATAGACAGGCTAAATATAAATTGCTATTCCTTGTATTTTTTGTTGGCTTGCTTTCCTATTCTAATACTTGCAGTAGCCAAGAATTTGATTTAGGAAGTTGGAACATTATCAATATAAAATACAAAATGAATGAAAAATGGAGTGTGTTTGGAGAAGGACAATTACGTTCCTTAAAATTTTACACCCATTTTCATTACTATGAATACAAGGCTGGATTTAATTATAAAGTTCATAAAAACGCCATGTTATCACTAGGTGCTGGAAGTTATCAAACCTATAAAGAAGGTGGTGATTTTATTTTGCCAAAGAATAATAATGAATTTAGATTATGGCCTCAAATTGTTCTTTTCCAATCATTAGGAAACCTGAAAATAGAACAACGATACAGAACAGAATTACGATTTACAAGTAGTGGTTATCGTAATCGTTTCCGATACCGGGTTGGACTTTTCTATCCATTTGGAAAGGAAATTAACGGTTACCAACCTTTTCAAATCAGTGCAAGTAATGAAATCTTTTTTACAGACAAAGAGCCATATTTTGAAAGAAATAGAATGCTGCTAGCCTTTAACGTCAAGCCATCCAAAGCAACTACTTTTCAAATAGGCTACTTAAAGCAATTCGACTATAAAATAAATGATGAAACAGGCCGTGATTTTTTGCAAATTGGTTTCTTTATTGAACTGTTTAGAAAGCAATCAATAGAAACAAAAAATGACACTGAACTAAAAGGCTATTAATACCCAAGCCTGATTAAAAATTGCAAACATCCAAATGAAACTAAAATTTATACTGTAGCTTCTTATATTTCTTAGTCTCCAATGCTATTCACAATCAGCACCCTTTACTATTCTCCTAGAGCCCATAAGTATTCCCGGTCTTAGTGGTCTTCAATCGTTTGCATTTGGCCAACACAAAGGCAAATGGTTAATCATCGGAGGCCGATTAGACGGCTTGCATCAAAGACAACCATTTGCAGCATTCAATAAAGCCGGTCGCAATACTCAGCTTATTGTAATTGATCCAATCACAAAACAAAAATGGGCTGTTCCCCTAAACTCATTATCCAATACCTTACAGGAGCAACTGAGTTCCAGCAATATGGAATTTAAACAGAGCGGCAATCATCTTTACCTGCTTGGCGGGTACGGCTACAGCGAAAGCCTGAAAGACCATACCACCCATGGATACCTGACTGCTATTGATGTTCCAGCGGTAATACATGCGGTCATGAACCAAAAAAGTATAGCAACATTTTCCAGCAAATTGTGGATTCGCAATTTGCGGTTACAGGTGGACGGTTAGAAAAAATGGATGACGTTTTTTATTTAGTGGGTGGTCACAAATTTATTGGTCGCTACAATCCTATGGGGCCCGACCATGGTCCGGGTTTTATTCAGGAATATACAAACCAGATCCGGAAATTTACGATAACTGATCATGGTACAGACTTGCAGATAAAACATTTTTTGGCAACTACAGATACCGTGAACTTTCATCGAAGAGATTATAATTTGACGGCACAAATATTTCCTGATGGTGAGGAAGGTTTGACTGTATTTTCGGGTGTATTTCAATACCAAAATGATTTACCTTTTTTAGATGTAGTAAATATTAAGAAAAACGGATATTCTGTAAACAATCATTTCTGGCAATACTATAATCATTACCACTGTGCCAATATCCCAATATACAGTTCATCGGCTAATGAAATGCACACGGTATTTTTCGGTGGTATTGCACAGTATTTTGACAACGAAGGCACACTGGTTCAGGATAATAATGTGCCTTTTGTAAAAACAATTGCCCGTGTAAGCAGGGATGCAAATGGAAGGATGGCAGAATACAAACTCCCTATTGAAATGCCGGCATTATTAGGTGCCGGATCTGAATTTATTCCAATAGAAAATATACCTAAATTTTCGAATGGCGTCATCAAACTGGACGAACTGAATCATGATCAAACACTGATTGGCTATATCTATGGCGGCATTAATAGTAAAGAGGCCAATATTTTTTTCACCAATGAAGGAACAGAAAGCAGTTCGAGTAATCAGGTGTTCAAGGTGTTTCTTACAAAAAATAATTTTGCAGCCAATCACATATTAAATGAGCAAAGTATTGGCAGTTTAAAACTGATGGCTTTCGCTAATCCGGTCAGAGGAATTTTTAATTTGAGATATCATTTAATCAAATCAACGGATGTAAAAATTTCGATCCATGATATATCCGGAAAGCGTTTAACAGAAAAGACTTTTAAAAATGTTCCCGCCGGAGATCATAAATACTTGACAAAAATGAAGAGCCTATACAATGGCGGCAAGTATTTGCTCACCGTTGAAACAAGTTATGAAAAAGCAACACAAAAAATAATAGTAGACCCATAGTATTGTTTCAACATTATTAATAGCGATAAATTGATGTTTACTTATTAAATTCGAAATTGGATAAATGGCCGTCGGGCAAATTTTAATTTATCTAAATGTTTTTTATGAGTGGAATAAAAGCATCCCGTTTCGGATTTTTAGGCGTTTTATTTTTTGTACTATCTACTATCTTTGCAGGATTTTTATTCCTGGGCTATAGCCATACAGCACAACTGATCAGTGAGTCATACGCCCTTGAAACTGCCTATGGGTTTCATCTCCGTTATTTTGGTTTTCTTCCGAGTGGTATCTTTTTAGCGGCTTTTGCATTTTTTGCAATCAGGTCAATTCCACAATCCAAACTTGGGAAATGGGGATTTTATGGACTGGGGATTTTCTATGGTATTGCCACTATCATCGTTAGCCTTTTTCCCTGCGATACGGGTTGTAACCCCGAATTAATTGATCCAAGTATTTCTCAATTGATTCATAACCAGACGGGGTTGTTAACCTATCTGATTGTACCCTTAAGTTTAGTGATCCTTGGCATTGCTGCCCATAAATGGCCTGGTGGAAAACTGGTTTCATATGCGGGTATCCTTTGTGGTTTGATCGCCCTGTTTTTTGTAGGAACCTTATCTTCCGAAATTGAATCGGATTTTGCAGGGCTTTATCAACGAATCATTGAAGGCTCCATTCTATTATGGATAACCCTTTGTTCTTTTTATTTAAGCAAAAAAAATCAACCAAATTAATCACTCAACATGTCTGCCGAAAATAATTATATCGCCATCAACAAACTGTTCTGGAACAACAAGACAGACATTCATCTGGAGTCTGCATTTTATGATGTAGCAGGTTTTTTAAAAGGAAAAACTTCACTGCATGATATTGAACTGAATTTGTTGGGTGAAATAAAAGGAAAAAGCATCCTGCATTTGCAATGTCATTTCGGGCAGGACAGCATTTCACTTGGTCGGCTTGGTGCACAGGTTACCGGAGTGGACCTGTCAGACAAAGCCATTGAACGGGCCAAAGAACTGGCAGAAAAAACAACCAGCAATTGCCGGTTTATCTGTTGTGATATCTATGATTTACCCAATCATCTCAATCAGGAATTTGATTTGATTTTTACCAGTTACGGCACCATCGGTTGGTTACCCGATCTGAATAAATGGGCAGATATTATTTCCAAATTCTTAAAACCCGGAGGCCGTTTCGTCTTTGCCGAATTTCACCCAGTTGTTTGGATGTTTGATGACAACTTTGAAAAGGTTGGATACAATTATTTCAATGCTGAGGCAATCATCGAAACTGAACATGGTACCTATGCCGATAAAGAATCAAAACTGGTACAGGAATTTGTAGGATGGAATCATCCGATCAGTGAAGTGTTGAATAACCTGATTAAACATGGAATGGAATTAAAGTCATTTGATGAATTTGATTATTCACCCTACCCCTGTTTCAATCATACCATAGAAATTGAACCGAAAAAATTTCGCATCAAACATTTGGATAATAAGATTCCCATGGTTTATGCAATTGTGGCAACAAAGAAATAATATATTTTATTATGACTCTATTACCGAACTATCACTTCATCAATAAATAAATGAGAAGGACTGCCGGCACTTTCATGCCAGGGGGGTAAATGGCCGCCATTCAATGCTTTGATGCGAATGAACCGAGTTTTAAAATTCAATACTGTTCCTATTTCCTGAACTTCGGCCTTGCTTTCTGTAGCAGGAATTGTGTTGGCAACCCGTTTTACTTCCACAAAGTTTTTTCCGTCATCGCTGGCTTCAATGATCATCTCTTTGGGATAAATAATCCAGGGACTCACGTCCTGCAATACATGGATGCCGATGTAATTGATTTGTCTTTTCGACTTTAAATCAATGATGGCTTCAAAGTCATTGTCGTAATAACTCTGCCACTCACCCGTCCGCCAGTTGCTGGTTCCGGTGATGCCGTCAATCAATGCATCAGTTCCACCAGCCTTGTACATGGGATGCACTTGGGAAAAAACGCTTATTGATTTGTCATCGGGAATCTGATGAAATTGTTGCGAAATTGTTTTACTGACGGTCTCTCCTCTTTTTGCATATACATCCACCGAGCAACTTCTTTCAAAAGTAAAAGGTTTTGTGTATTTCACAAATACCGAACGGAAATCGGGCCGCATAATACGGTAGTAGATTTCGGTGCCGGGTTCGATGCTTTTTATTTTTACCTGTAGATCCTTTTTAAATTTATTGGAGGCCATATCGAAATAAGGAACCGGAACAATCTTATTTTTTTCTATCCTGATTGACGGTATATCCGCATCTCTAATTCCACGATTTTTATTGGGCTTATTATCGACAATAAATTCAATTTCTCCACCTGTCATGATATCCTTATGAGATATAAATGTTTTAGAATAGTTTGCATTATTCAGCTTTACCGATTGTACATAATAATCTTCCGGCTTTTTCCGATTGGCTTTTATCAAAAACGACTTTCCGTTTTCCAGATTAATTTTTACGGATTCAAATACCGGTGTTCCAAAAACATAGTTTCCATCACCGGGAGTCACCGGATAAAATCCCATGGCACTCAACACATACCAGGCACTCATTTGTCCACAATCCTCATTACCGATCAAACCATCGGGGGTATTGGTATAAAAATTCTTGCAGATTTGATGAACCAATTCTTCTGTACGCCAGGGTTTGCCGGCATAATTAAACAGGTAAGCCATATGGTGACTGGGTTCATTGCCCTGTGCATACTGTCCTATCAAGCCCGTTACATCTGCCTGCTCTCTACCAGTAGTTTGTGAAGAAGTGGTAAATAATTCATTTAATTTTTCATCAAATTTTTCTTTCCCTCCCATTAGTTTTATAAGGCCTTCTATATCCTGCGGTACAGCAAAACTGTATTGCCAGCTGTTCCCTTCGGTATAAAAATTATTTACTTCTTTCGCATCGAAAGGAGTAAACCACATGCCCTGCACTTTTCCCCGCATATGCATTGATGTGGGATCGTAGAGATTCTTATAATACTGTGCCCTTTCCATGTACTGCGCATAAACTTTATCATTACCTGTCAGCCGGGCAAACTGTGCGATGCACCAATCGTCATACGCATACTCCAATGTTTTAGAAACCGATTCATGTTCTTTTTCATTGGATAAAAAACCCGATTTGATATACTGGCTAATACCGAACCGATCGCTTTCGGCATAGGACCGCATGGCTTCCAGAGCCAGCTTTTCATCAAAACCCCGGATGCCTTTCTGGTATGCGTCTGCAATGATCGAAACAGAATGATAACCAATCATGCAATAGGTTTCATTGCCACTCAGTTCCCAAACCGGAAGCATCCCGCCATTTTTATATTGTGCTAAAAAAGTATTGATCCAATCGGTTGTGCGTTGCTGATTGAGGATGGTCATCAATGGATGAAAAGCCCGGTAAGTATCCCATAAAGAAAATACCGAATAGTTGGTAAATCCTTTTGCCTGATGAATTTTTAAATCGGTTCCTCTATACCTGCCATCCACATCCATATATACATTCGGACTCAGCATAGTATGATAGAGTGAAGTATAAAATACGGTCTGCTGATCGGCAGTACCGCCGGTGATTTCAATTTTCCCCAATTCTTTATTCCATGAATTGGTTGCTGCATTTTTTATTTTTTCAAAATTCCAATCCGGTATTTCTGTTTTTAAATTTTGCATGGCTCCATCCATGCTTACACCGGATATTCCAATTTTTACTTTTGTGGAATGATCAGCAAATAAATTTACTTTTACATAAGCCCGGATATCCTTGCCTGTTGCGGTTTCCCCTACCTGATTCATGATAACAAAATCATTTATTTTTTCAAACTGCATGTAAAAATAAACAGTCTGATCCTGTGCCCAGCTTTTACTTCTGCGGTAACCCCGTATTTCCGTGTCACTTATTTTTTCAATATGTGCTTCTATTACCTGGTCACGATGTTTCAAGTCAATGAGAATATTTCCTTCCCTAATATTTGCAGGAAAAATATACTGATGCATGCCTGAACGCAATGTAGTAGTGAGCCGGGCTTTGATATCATGTTTATCCAACTTCACTTCGTAGTACCCCGGACTTGCTTTTTCATTTTCATGCGAAAAAGAAGAAGCATACTCTTTATTCTCCCATTCTACTTTTCCGGTGAAAGGCATAAGCAAAACATCACAATAATCGGCAATGCCGGTTCCACTCAGATGCGTATGAGAAAATCCATAGATTTTATTATCGGAATAATGATAGCCACTGCAACCATCCCATCCTTCCAGCCTTGTATCCGGGCTTAACTGCATCATGCCGAAAGGCATGCTGGCACCGGGATAGGTATGCCCATGTCCACCTGTACCTATGAACGGATTCACCAGTTTGGCAAAGTCTTTTTGGGCAGACAAAGAAACGGCTATGATACTGAATACAAACAGGAATGATATATGCTTCATAAAAGTGGAATTGGTGCTTAAAGATAATTCACCTATTCTTTTTGATTTTTTTAATAGTTTCACCAATTCTATTATCAGCATCCATTTTTAAAATAAGAATCCATGAGATCATATACAATTACAGAAATCAACGACCGGTTAAACGGTCAACTGGTTGGTGACACAACGAACCAGATAAACGGGCCCGAACAATTGGAAAGAGCCGGCATCAACCATATCAGTTTTATCGGTAGTAAAAAATATGCACGTCTTTGGGAAAGTTCAAAAGCCTGTGCGGCCATTATCAACGACAACCTGGATATTGAACCGGGTGAAAACCGTGCGTTGATCAAAGTAAAGAATGCGGATCTGGCCATGGCTAAAATACTGGAACTGTTCGATCCGGGACCACCGGCATTTGATGAAGACATTCATCCAACAGCCGTTATTCATAAAACGGCCAACATTGGTGCCGGTTGCAAGATAGGAGCCGGTTGTTTTATCGGGCGGAATGTGTTGCTGGGCGAGGGTTGTGTGCTTTATCCGAATGTAACCATCATGGATGAAACCAAAATAGGTAAAGGAACTATAATCTGGTCGGGTACGGTTATCCGTGAGCGATGCGAAATAGGAAGCTTCTGCATTTTCCATATCAATGTAAGTATCGGTTCAGATGGTTTCGGATACCGTCCCAGTGAAGATGGCAGGGGACTGGTGAAAATTCCACAGATCGGCAATGTGGTTATTGGCAATGCCGTAGAAATAGGCGCCAACTCCTGTGTTGACCGGGGCAAGTTCAGTTCTACCATCATCGGTGACGGATGTAAGATTGATAACCTGATACAGATTGCACACAACTGCATTATGGGCCGTTCCTGCATCATGGCCGGACAAAGTGGCCTGGCTGGTTCTGTTACACTTGGTGATGGCGTCATCATTGGTGGCAGTGCTTCCATAAAAGATCATGTAACCCTTCATTCCGGTGTAGTGGTTGGTGGAGGCTCGGGTGTGCTCAATGATGTACCGGCAGGCAAAACCGTATTGGGTTATCCGGCAACCGACGCAAGGGACATGTTGAAGCAATGGGTGGCTCTTAAAAAGCTGGTGCAGTAAAATATTAATAATGTTCGATGAAACACTGACCATTGAGATACAATAAA
>JAYWEL010000117.1:0-25198 GCA_043779285.1 Chitinophagaceae bacterium
TTTCTGCGGTATAATACCATCTAAGATTTACACATAGTCCCTGCCCGTCCGGTCAGGCGGGCGTTGGACTATTTAGTAAATCAAGATGGTATAAGATTAAAATACACTTAAGAATTTCTATATTCTTTTTTAAATAATAAAACAGGCTGTCCCTAATTTTGGGGCAGCCTGTTTTATTAAATTTTGATATATTAACCTAAAATACTATTTAGGATTTTTTGTAGCAGCACTACCTGAAGCGGCAGGATTAATAGCCAATTCATTGTCTGGAACATCCCAATAATCTAGGAATCCATAATCAATTCGGGCATTTGTATTTACAGCACCCGTACTTGAAATAACTACACTACCTGTTCTTCCACCACCTTGTGCAATCGGATCGATAAATCCGAAACGACGGGCATCATAAAATGATAACCCGATGAATGGCAATGCACACCTTCTTTCTCTTCTTAATTCTTCCCTGGCTTGTGCCAAAGTTAAACCTGTACCTGAAACTGCTGCAATGCCAGCACCTTGAGATGCACGAACAGCATCAACTAAAGCAAGTCCAGCATCAATGGATCCGGTATTAATTAAAGCCTCAGCTCTCATTAAATCATTTTCTTCATAACTGCTTGCCAAAAATATTTCTTCCAAACCAGCTCCTACATTTGTGTATACTTTTACACCAGCTAAACCTGCTCCTGTATTAATTAATCTCCAACGGGTATTGAAAGAATTACCCCTGTCAGAATTACCAATCCAGGTAGCAGTAATAACCATATTATTAGTTAACCTTCTATCACCGGCTTTAAATTCCTGCACCAGTCTTTCACTTAATTTATACGTATTTGCACCAGCTTGAGCTCCCTGAATCCTAGAAGCCACGGTTCCACTTGCTGGAATTAACCAATCGCCTGCTGCATTTGAACGGCCTGTAAATACCTTATCGGCAGATCCAACACCGCTTCCGCTTGCAGTCAATGTCAGAATACTGTTCCATTGTGCTGCTGTCATTGATTTTGCAACTGTATTTACCAATATATTCCGGGCTTTCATTGTACTTATGCTTCTTTTCCATTCTGCTACGCTCAAAACGCCCCCTTTACCTACCTGGCAAAAACTTGGAATTAGTGCAGTTAAAACTGAATTATGTGCAGCTACTACTGTAACATCGTTTAAAGCTGTTGCACTCAGATCCAGATTTTTATTGGACTCGGCAATAAGGGCTTCTTTTGTTACGTATTTATTATTCGTAACAGAAGCCACATCATTGATCAATCCGGCATAATAAATTGAACCGATTCTTGCATATGCAAATCCTTTCCACCAATATGCCCAGGCTTTAATGGTTGCCTTTTTAGTTGCTCCATCTGCAGCAAAGGTTATTTTATCAACATTAGCTAAAATAAAATTACTAGAACTGATCATGGAGTACATATAAGCCCACTCATAAAAAAGTGGATTTTGTCCCTGATTAGAATTTTGATTAATAGAACGAATCATGTCAATCTGCTTCTTCGGTGAGTTTGGGTTTATTACCACGGTTCCATTATCCAATGTAACAGCATCCGGGCAACCAAGCTGGTTTGTGAATCCATTCGCTGCTTCCATACCGATGGCGTCTCCCATCATTTCATGAAACCCAATTGCTCCGGACCAAAAGAATCCATAAACTCCATCTGAATGTTTAAGGTCTCTGAATCCGTTCCGGTATATACCGCCTTGGGCAAAGGCCAGCATACCTGCTTCAGTTAAGGCACTTTCAGGTATAGGTTGGTTTGTGTTTTTGATATCTAATTCCTTTTTACATGAGATAAAGCTGCTAAGCAATAGCAAAGTAAAAAGTAAGGTTTGTATTTTTTTCATAAAAAATAATTTATTTAATTAAAAGCCTAAGTTTAGTCCTACCTGATATGTTTTCAGATTTGGAACGGTATTATGATCAACACCTCTGTCGAATGCCGAATTGGATGTACCAGAACTTACTTCCGGATCAAATCCCTGGTATTTGGTAGAAGTAAATAAATTACGTCCTGTCAGCACCAATTGCAATCTGTTAAAGCCGTTAATTTTTACAAATTTTGCAAAGTCAAATGCCATAGATAAGTTACGTAGTCTTAAGAAAGAAGCATCCTCGTAAAAATAATTCCGGGTTCCATTCGCTTGTACATTTGCATAAACACCTCTGTAGAAAGAAGCGTAGGCTTCTGTAACGCCATCAATTGTAAATGGTTTTGCATAATCCTTATGTATACCATCTCTGTACATCCACTGTCTGGTTTGATTATAGATATGGCTTTTGTAAATCCAATCCCACTGCATAGATAGCTGGAAAAAGTTTTTATAAGAAAGTTCATTGATGAATGACATATTGAATTTAGGATTAGGATCGCCTAAGGAAACCTTTTCAGGAGTAACAAAAGGAATTTTTGTTGCTTTATCTACAACCCATCCATTTGAAGCAATCGTATAAAGCCCCTGCGATGCAACCGGAATATATGGAACACCTTTTGCATTGGTTTGTGTAAGGCTGGTGATCATATTGTTTCCATAAAGCTGTCCAACTCTTTCACCTGCTTTCAATACATAGTTACTGCTACCTGCATTTGAAATAACAATAATTTCAGCTCCTCCTAATACAGACGATATCATGGAGGTTTGTTTGCTGAAATTGGTGGTAAAATTCCAGCTTATATTATTGCTGTTCAATACACTTGCATTTAAGGATGCTTGAATACCATTTGACGTTAACCCAAATGCATTATCCAACACAGTGCCTATACCAGAACTTGGAGGGGCATCCACATTATAAATAGCGTTGTCTGTACTCCTGTCCCAATAAGTTGCAGACAAATTAATAGAACTTAACCAATTACCCTTTAATCCTTTAAACGTCATATCCATACCAACTTCAAGTTCTTTAGATATTTCCACGTTCAAATTTGGATTTGGATTATTTACTCTTGTTGTAAATCCAACTGTATTGCCAATGTTTGCAGTACCTAAAGTTGGGAAACGATCAAAAGCTCTTGGCTGAATACCAGCAGCACCATATGCAGCTCTTACTTTGAACTCTGGCATAATAGAACTTACTTTACTATTCTTCCAAAAATCTAATTGAGAAAGTCTTACATAAGCATCTCCTCTTGGGAAAGTAGCAGGCTTAGAACCTTTACCGAAAGCAGACGAATAATCACTTCTTACTCCACCAGAAATACCAGCCCACTCACCAATTTCAAACCGGTGATTTAATAAATACCCGTAAGTAACAAACTTCTCTCTGTAATCAGATTGAACTCGGTGTGTTACCATCTGATTAGCGGTATACGGTTTATAGAACGGTGCATCACCTCCCCAAGTAATATATTGCTGGAAATCATTTTTTCTGAAATCGTAGGCAATTTGCGTACTTGTTTTAACCGGTATGTTGATATTGAAATCTTTCTCAAAATCAGTTCGGATAGTTGCAGTACCTATTAAATTCTGGAAAAAAGTTCTGTATCGGAAATTATCAATTGAACCGGAAGTACCTACAGCACCTGCACTATAATAGTTTCCATTCCAAACTCTTGCACCATTCCAGAATCTATAACTCGGATTATCATCCTGTGCAGCTACATCATACTTGGTATCCTGAGTCTGATAATTCATACCATACTTTACATCAAAATCTACAAAACGGTTCGGCTTGTAATTCAAACTGAAGTTTTGAACAATGTCGATTTTGTTGTCCAAATTACTTGAATACTGGGTTCTGTAATTAGGATTATATCCATTTACACCCGAAGCATCACCATAATAGTATCCATAATCACCATTCGGCATTTTATACTGATAGTCAGCAAAAGGTCTTGTATTATTCAATGCAAACATGATACCTCTACCTGTTTGATCGTTTAAGCTGTTCTTTGTATAAATCAATTGTGTTGTTGATCTGAATTTTAAATTCTTTGCAAGACCCACACCAATATTTGACGTTAAATTTGAACGGGAGAAATCGCCGTTGTTCTTGAACGTACTTTGCTGACGGTTATCTGATACAGAGAAATTGAAATCTACATTCTCTTTTGCTCCAGAAATGGTTATAGCATGGTTCGTTGTGTTTGCAGGTATATAAAACTCCTCAAAGTGGTCATAATATTTAAGGTTATTGGTTCCATACGGCTTTTTTATTAATGTCAACGGTGAGTTTAAATCAATCAATACGTTTTCACGAAAAACACTGATAGCAGGATCTAAAGCGATCGGGTTTCCGGAACTTCCTACAACATCGCCATTGGCATTCGTTGTAAATCCATGAAGTCTTGCTTTTTCTACATTTCCATTATTCAACATGGTATTACGGGCAATACTGGATGAAGCTTCAATCTGAATCTTACCCATTTTTCCTTTTTTGGAAAATAACTGGATAACTCCATTTGCTCCCTGTGCACCATAAATAGTTGCAGATGCCGCACCCTGAACAACCTCTACTCTTTCAATATTGGTTAAGTCAAGTGAATTCAAATCCGTTCCACGTACTTCAATTCCATCTAACATGATCATCGGTAATGTTCCTCTGTTAATGGTATTAACACCTCTTAATAAGATATTGGTTGGACGGCCGGGAGAACCATTGGTGCTACTTATTTGCGCACCGGCAATCTTTCCTACTAAAGCCTGATCAACCGAAGCAGACATTCCACCAGGTAATTTATCTGATGTAATAGATTCTACGGAGATCCCCAGTTTTTTCTTACTGGTTGCAACTCCAACTCCCGTAACTACTACTTCAGAAAGTTCTGAAATACTTGTTTGAAGTGTAACACTTAATGTGTTTGCTGAGCCAATAGCTACCTCTTTAGTTGTCATACCTGCTGAAGAAAAAACCAATGTTTTTGCATTAGCTCCAACTTCAATAGAATAAGATCCATCAGCTTTTGTTGTAGTTCCTGTTTTGGTTCCCTTTACCAGGGTTGTAACATTTGAAAGGGCTTCTCCTTTCTCATCGATAACTTTTCCAGTTATCGTTTTTTGAGCCATCAATTGTCCTGCAAAGAACAAGGAGGCCAAACTGAATAATAGCAATTTTCGCATTTGCATGTTTTTTGGTTTGTGAAAGAAAGTTTATCAAAAAAAAGGATCGAACAATTTTTAAAATTAAATTCAAAAACCGATTCCGATTCTTCCTCTTAACAAAAATCAAATATTTTGTTAAAAATGACATACGAATATATGTTTCTAAAACAATATTTTTTTAAAAAAAACGAAATCTATTACATTAATTTTTTCGTAATATATGAGTAGCTGGAATTGACTCAAACGAATATTAATTTTTTATTGTTTATCCTTTCCAAATCCAATTAAAATGGCAGGCAGTAATACCAGGTTTGTTAGGGTTGCGGTAATTAATGTAAGTGAAGTTAGCCAACCAAGAGATTGAGTTCCTCCAAAACCACTGAAACAAAAAATAACAAACCCGACTATAAGTACCATAGAAGTATAGATAATACTGATACCGGTGCTATGAATGGTTTGAATAACCGTTTTTTCGATATTGTTATTATAGTTTCGAAGTTCCTGTTTATAATTTACCAGAAAACGTATAGTGATATCTATGGCGATGCCCAGTGCTACACTAAATATCAATACGGTTGAAGGCTTCAAAGGCACACCAGTCCATCCCATTACACCGGCAGTAATAATAAGGGGTATTACATTGGGAATTAAAGAAGTGATTAGAATTCGCCATGACCTGAATAAATAAAACATACAGATTGCTATAAAAAGGAAGGCCCATAAAATACTTTCCTTCAATCCATTGATAATAAAACGGCTTCCTTCCAGAAAAGTAATACTGGTACCGGTGAACTGTACGTCATATTTATCTTTTGCAAATAATTGGTCCGATCTTTTTTGAATACTGTCAATGATCTGTGGTAATCGCAGGCTTCCAACATCCTGCATATTTACACTAATGCGGGCTTCCATTTTATCTTCATCCATAAAGCTAGAGACTATTTTTGCAAAAGAATTTTTTGCAGCTGTACTGTCTTTTCGCATGGTTAAATATTTCGAAAGCCCCGGCAAGTCAAACTCGGATGGCATGCTGTAATACAAACTGTCCCCCTCGAAAAAGGCCTGTTTGGCAAATTTCAACCCATCCACAATACTTAATGGTTTGCCAATTGCAGAGATAGTTTGCATGTACTGAGTCAATGAATCGATTCTTTCCAGGTTATTGAGATTACGGCTCACGCCATATTTCTTATGCGTATTTACCAATATTTCCAATGGCATCACCCCACTAAAATGATGTTCGAAAAATTTCAGATCAGTATATAGTTTATCTGTTTTGGGTATATCATCAACGATATAACCAACACTTTTTAATTGCGTCATACCCGTTATGGAAATCAACATAATAACTACCGTTGTTACAAAAATCAATCGACGATGGTTCAAGGACCATCTTTCCAGTCTGTCGAGCCAACGATGTAAATTTGCATTGTGCAAATACTTCGTGTGTCTTGATTTGGGTTTTGGCAAATAGGCTAACACAGCCGGAATAATAATCAGCGAAATAAAAAATAAGGCCATAATATTTATACCTGCCACTACACCAAACTCTTGCAGAATGGCACTCTTGGTCAATGCAAATACGGCAAAGCCAATTGCTGCAGTTAGATTACAGAACAGGGTAACAATACCCATTTTCTCTACCATTAAAATCAACGCTGCATTTTTATCTCCAGTTTGATTATACGAAGTATGATATTTATTGAGGAAGTAAATGCAATTGGGTATGCCAATTACAACAACTAATGGAGGAATCAATGCAGTTAACAACGTAATGTTGTATCCTAATAAATGCATGGTTCCCAAACTCCACACAACACCTATGCTCACTACCGCCAATGAAAGTAGCATAGAACTTAGCGAGCGAAAAAACAATAACAGAATAATAGCACATAAAAGAGCCGAAGCCAATAAGAACCATTTCATTTCATCGGCAATACGGGTTGCCATTTCGGTTCGGATAAGTGGAAGCCCACTTTTATATACTTGTGTTTGTGTGTCAAAAGAAAATTCATTGGCCAATTTTGAAATGGAACTAACTACCGCAGCTCTGTCCTTCGAATTCATTACCTCATTGTTGATTTTCACCCCCATTAACCAGGCATTGGATTTAAGATTGTAAATCCGGTTCTGATAAAATGGAAGATTTAAAAAAACATTCTTTCCGCTATCGATTGCCTGTTGCCCCGTTCCGATATTTTCAAAAATATTCTTTGCTTCCAGTTTTTCGGTTTCATAATTTTTAACCAAATTAACCGCCGAAACAATTGATATAACTTCTTCTACTGCATTCAGTTTTTTTAATTCATGATGAAGCGTTTTGTATTTATTAAAGAAAGAAGCATCAAAAAATTGTTCAGTCTGAACCCCCAACACCATCAAGTTTCCATCTTCCCCATATTTTTTTCTGAACTCCTGAAAAGCAATATATTTCGGATTGTCGGTTGGTATGGCCCTGACAAACTCGTAGCTCAGTTTTACCTTGCTGGCATGGTATCCCATGAAAACAGTCATGAATAATAATGCTGTTAATAAAATAAGTCGTTTGTGATAAATGAATTGACCGAGTTTTCTCCACATAATATTTTCTTTAAAAGCAGTCTGGGATATAGTAGAATTATTGCGGCAAAGAAAAGCATTTTTTTCAGAAGCCCTTATTTAAAGCCTTTGTTATAAATCAAATTGCATTGTATAAATTTGAAGCGAACTATTATCCGGTTAATTAATAATTTACGTGAGATTATTTTTTTTCATATTTCTAATTGGCTTGAAAACCTCCCTTATTGCACAAAGTAATTTGCCTGCCATCGGATTATGGAGAGAACATTTGCCCTATAACAGCATCATAGATGTAACAGCAGGCAATAACAAAATTTATGCGGCCACTCCATATAGTGTTTTTGCTGTAAATTATACTGACAACTCCATTGAACGGATGAGTAAGATGACCGGTTTAAGTGAAACAGGAATCAGTACAATATTGTATGATGAAGCAAATCAAAAATTGGTTATAGCTTACAGTAATAGCAACATCGACATTGTTTATCGAAATGATGTTTTCAATATTCCGGGACTAAAAAGAGAACTTATCAATGCCGACAAAAACATCTACCATATTTTCCCATTAAATAATAATTACTACCTGTCAACCGGATTAGGTGTAGTAGTTGTACATGGAACTAAATATGAAATAATAGACTCCTGGTTTATTGGCAAAAATGGTGGCTATACTAAAGTATCGGCTTTTACATCTGACGGTTTTTACTTTTATGCTGCAACAGATGAAGGATTGAAAAGAACTTCTGCCACGTCAGGCAATCCGGCTAATTTCCAAAACTGGCAAGTGATGGCGGGCTTATCAATCGGAACTTGTCAAAATGTAATTTCAATCCAAAATAAAATAATTGTTCAAAAAAATGATTCTTTGTTTCAATGGAATGGCAACAACTTCAGTTTATTTTATGCCGATGGCTGGCCGATAATAAACATGCATTATACCGGAGGCAAAATTGCTTTAAGCCAACGTCAATCAAATGGAAGCGCCAAAGTAACCATTTTAAATACAGATGGAAGCATGTCCCGAACATTGCAGCAACAGGGTATTATAGCGTTTCCCCGAAAAACTGTTTTGTATAAAAATGATTATTGGATTGCAGATGAAATAAATGCTTTATCGCAACATACTTCAAGTTCTTTCAAACAATACAAACCCAATTCTCCGCATGGAATAGCAAGCGGAGAGATGCTGGTAAAAGATGGTGTTTTTTATGCCACTGCAGGAACTGTTGATGCAAACTGGAATCCTAAACAAAATGCAAATGGTCTATTCAAGTTTAGCAATAGAAACTGGACCAATTATAATAAAGCGAATTATCCTAAACTCGATTCTGTGTTAGATCTTATCACTATTGTTATTGATCCGATTGATGAATCGATATGGGCAGGGTCTTTTGGAAGTGGATTAATACAGATAAAAAAAGATGCAACGATAGAAATATTAAAGCAGAATTCTCCAATCAGTCCGGCTATTGCAAACCCATTAAGCTATCGGGTTTCGGGACTTGCTTTTGATGATGAACAGAATTTATGGGTATCCAATTTTGGTGCCGCCCAACCTTTACTTGTTAAAAAGAAAACTGGTGGATGGAAATCTTTTTCATCCACCATTAATTTAAATGCTAATGCTCTTTCCCAAATCCTGATTGATGATAACAATCAAAAATGGATTGTTTCTCCGTTAGGCAATGGTTTACTTTGTTTTAATCATGGCAATAGCATTGAAAATACCAATGACGATAAATGGAAAATTTACAAAACAGGAACAGGAAATGGAAACCTGCCGACAAATAATGTGTTAAGTATTGCCAAAGACAGATCGGGATTTATTTGGGTAGGCACTACAGATGGTGTGGCCGTCATTCAATGCCCGCAAGATGCTTTTACATCGCAGGGTTGTGATGCGGTTTTACCTGTTGTAATGCAGGGAAATTTCGCTGGTTTTTTATTTAAGGGAGAAGAAGTAAGAAGTATTGCAGTAGATGGAGCCGATAGAAAATGGGTGGCCACTAAAAATGGAGTTTGGCTGATCAATGCAGATGGAGAAAAAATTATATACCGGTTTAACGAAGACAATAGTATGCTTTTAAGCAATGATGTAAAGAAGATTACTATTGATGGAAAAACAGGTGAAATATTTTTTGCTACAGCAAAGGGCATTTGTTCATTCCGAAGTACTGCAACAGATGGCGGAGAAAAAAATGAACAAGTTTTGGTCTTTCCCAACCCGGTTCCACCCGAATTTTCAGGAACCATTGCTATCCGTGGCTTGGTTGATAATGCGGTTGTAAAAATAACTGAATTAAATGGCAGGCTTGTTCATCAAACCAGAGCTTTGGGCGGACAAGCGATTTGGGATGGCAAGGATTACCAGGGAAGAAAAATTTCTTCCGGTGTTTATCTTGTATTGGTCAGTGATGAGAATAAACAAGAAAAAACAGCCGCAAAAATTGTATACATACGTAAATAAAATAATTGTCAACACAGGTTCATAAAACAAAAGGTATTGTACTGCGTGCGATAAAGTATGGCGAAACAAGTTTGATTGTTTCTATCATGACTGAATTGTTTGGCTTACAGACTTACATTGTTAATGGGGTTAGAAAATCTTCCAAAAAAGGTGCAGGTAAAGCAAATTTATTTCAACCTTCTTCTATACTTAATCTGGTGGTGTATCATAACGAGATGAAACAAATGCAACGGATAAAAGAATTCAGTTGGGGATTTTTATACCAACATATACAATTCGAAATAAGAAAAAATACCGTTGCGTTATTTATGGTGGAGTTGTTGCAGAAATGCTTAAAACAACCTGAGCCTAATCCGGATCTTTATTATTTTGTTGAGGACTCTTTTATGCAATTGGATGAATGCAATGAACATATCGCTGCCAATTTCCCACTATTTTTCGCATTGAATTTGCCCGGATTTTTTGGTGTGCGTCCAACTCCATTCAGAGGCGATACGGAAAAAATTGAAACTATTTTTTTCGATTTGGAAGAAGGTGGATTCAGTACTGAACAACCCAACCATGTAAATTATATTGAAGGAAAACCTGCTTTGATTACTGCTGAATTATTAATGATAAGACAGCCGGAAGAGTTGGAGCAAATCAAACTCAATCATGCATTCAGACGAGCACTGTTACAAGCATACGAAATCTATTACCGATTACACTTTCAGGATTTTGGCACACTGAAAACCTTACCGGTTTTACAAGAAATATTGTCGTAAGACCTAATGCTAAAAAATTCTTTTCGAGCTGCTGAAATCGTTTTCTATTAATACAATTCCTGGTTGTTTTCCTTTTTCAAAACTTCCCAGTGTATTATTCCATTGCAATGCTTTTGCTCCAGCAGATGTGGCCCACCGCAAAATATTTTCATCCAAAAAAGAGGGGAAATGCTTTTTAATTGATTGCATTTCCTTGCAGATACTCAATTGCCAGTTACTGCTATAACTGTCGGTTCCCAATACAATATGGCAATTGTGTTTGATGAATAATTCAATAGGAGGTACTTTATTTTCGATATATAAATTGGCATTGATGCACAGGCAATAAACAAGATTCAGATTATTGGCACTTGCATATTCGTTTGCAAATACAATATCCTTCTCCGTCATACAGGTATTGTGTACGAGAAAAATAGTCTGGCCATTTTTGAAATAAGGCAATACTGATTGAATGCTGGTTTTACCCGTTACTGGAAAAGGGGATTTAGTTATTCCAAAAAATTTAAAGAATATTAGATAGGCGCCTTCGCCGGTTTTATACAAATCATTCTCTGCCGGATGCTCCTGGTTGTGTATGGATATAATTTGATTTGAAGTCGCCTCGTTTATCAGTTCAAATGTTTTTGGACTGATACTATATGGTGCATGAGGTACCAATGAAGTACGGTGTGGAATAATTGATGAACGAAGTCCTTCATCCAATTCGCGGGCAACCTGTTGATAATGGTTGAATTGATCGATTGCTTTTTCATCCGTAAAACTCAACACTTCCACAAAATTTTGCCAGTATATGTTGCTTTTACTTTTTATATTTAAAGTGTCTGCTGTATTACCAATATCTCCAACAGCAACAATTCCATTATTATACATCTCCAATTCAGCATGTTCAATACACTTTATTCTAAAAACTTCCGAATCAGATTCGGGCATTTTGGTTGACTCTCTTCTCTGTACTACTGAACATAGAAATTCAATCAGGCCGGTATGTGGAGGAATGATATCTTTTAAATGACTTAGCTCCAGATGACAATGGCAATTGATTAGCCCCGGAGAAAGTACCCCATAATATGTGACTACACCTTCGCCGGCTTCAGATTCCGAAACAATTTCCTGTACAATACCTTGCTCATCAGTAATAAGAACATGGTCATTACTTAATAAATGATATCCGTCAAATATTTTATCTGCCTTGAATTTTCGATACTCCATGCTGGTAAATTTCAGTAATCCTTTGCAACTTATCACAACAAATACAAAATAGAACTGGCAATTCATTAATTTTGCGCCTCGATAAAGTAGATTATGATAGATAAATTAGAAGCTATTAAAGGTAAATTCATGCAGTTGAGCATGTCATTATCCAATCCGGAGATTGTGAATGACCGGATAAAATATGCCGCCACCAGTAAGGAATACAGAAGTCTGGAAAAGATTGTGGATGCCTATAAAGACTATCAGAAAATTTTGGATGATATCGAATTTTATAAAGAAGCGATTGCTGGTTCGGATGCAGAATTAAGAGAATTAGCCAAGGAAGAAGGGCCGCAACTTGAAATAGAAAAGGAAAAAAAGGAAGCTTTTATTCGTCAATTATTGATTCCTAAAGACCCTCAGGATGAAAAGAATGCTATTTTGGAAATTCGTGCCGGCACTGGTGGAGATGAAGCCAGTTTATTTGCGGGAAGTTTGGTTCGAATGTATCTACGTTATTGCGAACGAAAAGGATGGAAAACATCTATTTTAACGGAAACCGAAGGAACAGTTGGCGGATATAAAGAAATTCAGATTGAAGTAATCGGAGATGATGTGTATGGTACTATGAAATTTGAAAGCGGTGTTCACCGGGTACAACGGGTACCCGACACTGAATCCAGTGGCAGAGTACATACTTCTGCGGCCACGGTTGCGGTAATGCCCGAAGCCGAAGAAGTAGATGTAGAAATTAAAGACAGCGATGTAAAAATGGAAACTGCCAGAAGTGGCGGTGCCGGAGGTCAGAATGTAAATAAAGTAGAAACAAAGGTTATACTTACTCACCTTTCAACTGGTGTTGTGATAACATGTCAAACAGAACGTACCCAATTAGGAAACCGGGAAAAAGCGATGACGATGCTTCGTACCAAATTATACGAAGAACAGGTGAGAAAACAGGAAGACGAAATTTCCAGGCATCGTAAAAGTCTGGTTAGTTCTGGCGACAGAAGTGCAAAAATCAGAACTTATAATTTCCCACAAGGAAGAGTTACCGATCATCGGATTGGATTGACTCTTTATAATCTGGATGCGGTTTTAGAAGGCGAAGTACAGGAGTTGATTGAAGCTTTGCAGTTTGCAGAGAATGCAGAGAAAATGGCTAAACAAAATTAAACCCACCACTACACTTTTAGCAAATTTTGGTATTTCGGCTATGGCTATTGTTTGGAAATGTCAGAAAAGTGTAAAATAGTTTATAAATAACAGGACTTTTTTCAAACCCAAAAACATTAAAAAATAACTGCTTATTATTCACTTTGAGCATTGAATAATAAGCAGTTATAAAAGATATTCGTAAATTATGCATACTAAAAACCGCATTTTTATTCTTTAAAAAAAATTACTACCGCTTGTTTTGTAAAGGATTAACAGAATATTTTATAATATCTTTTTTACTTTTGCGTTATAAATTAGAATAAATAGAAATACTTTAAAAACAGATTAATATTTTTCTCATAAGCAGTTAGTTTTGGTTGCGACCCCTGTTTTCACAGGGGTCAATTTTTTGTATATACCCAAAGAAAAACAAAGCTCCAATAACGCCTATTCCATCCGCCAAAATATCTCCCAGGTCAAATGATCGAAATGGAATAAAAAAATGTTGAATTATCTCCATCGCTATTCCATAAATGAAACATAGAAACCCAGTGAGATAATAAAAATTCCATAATTGTGATTTTGGAAATCTACTCCTCGAAAATAGAAGGCAAAATAAATAAGTCAATATAAGAAACAGAAAAATATGTACCCATTTATCAAATAAAGGAATTTTCGTCATCCAGTTTGAACTGGGAAAGCTGCTTCCTGAAATTAATAATAATACCGTGCAGATTAAAAACCATAAAACGGCGATAAATACTCTGATCCTAGTTTTATTCATACAAAAATTGTATCACAAAAAAAGTGGACCAAGAGTCCACTCTGATAATTATATAAAAGTGATTATGAAACTAAAGAACTGTATGCAGTTGCATCCATTAAAGTTTCAAAATCTGATGTGTTTTTAAGTTTCATCTTTACCATCCAACCTTCGCCATATGGATCGCTGTTAACAAGCTCTGGTGAATTACTTAATGCTGCATTTAATTCTGTTACCGTTCCATCAACCGGAAGAAATAGATCGGATACCGTTTTTACAGCTTCCACTGTACCAAACACGGTATTGGCAGAAAGTTCTTTGCCAATTGTTTCTACTTCTACGTAAACGATATCACCTAATTCTCTTTGTGCAAATTCTGTAATGCCTACTACCGCAATGTCTCCTTCAAGACGAACCCATTCATGGTCTTTCGTATAGCGAAGGTTTTCTGGAAAATTCATGTTTATCTGTTTTAGAGTTGCAAATATTAGAAATTCGAATGGATTAATTATTCATCCATCCCTTTATTTTATTTTTTTTCTTTTAATTAACTGTGCTTTAATGATTTTTACATTTTCCAAAGGCCTGTCTCGGTTATCTTTTTGTACAGCCGCAATTTGGTCAACTATTTCCAGTCCTTTTACCACTTCACCAAAAACTGTATAATTCTGATCTAAATGAGGTGATCCTCCTATCAATTTATAAACAGCACGTTGATGAATACCCAGTTTTCTACCACTTAATCGAAAGGTTTCAACCGAATCTAAACCTGCATCTGTAAACGTTTTTCCATGCACAATATAAAACTGGCTTCCGCTACTGGCTTTTTCCGGATTTACATTATCACCAGTTCTGGCGGCCGCCAAAACTCCTTTTTTATGAAATAAAGACGTTCTGATTTCTTTGGGTATAGTGTAACCAGGTGAACCACCACCTAATCCAATTCCTTTATCTGCATTCTTACTGTTGGGATCTCCACTTTGAATCATAAAATGCTGAATCACCCGATGAAACAAAACCCCATCATAAAAACCTTTTTTAACTAGCTTGATAAAGTTATCCCGATGCAAAGGCGTGGAGTCGGATAAACGTAAAACTATCGATCCTTTATCAGTAATCAATTCTATATCCCGTTTCCTGTCTTTTTTCCGAACTGTTGAATCTTTTTGTGCAAAGCATGCAAAACTGAATGCCATAGCAATTCCAAAAAATATCAATTTTTTCATACTCCCAACAATTAATTATCTAAAAACGTATTTGATTGAAAGTAAAGCAAAATATGATCTTTCAAAAAATTTTCCTGTTCAATAGCATCCAGTTCAGGCATGGCTTTTAATTGTTTAAAATGTGGCCATCCATCTTCGTCTACATATTCAAGTTCATAAAACCCACTCACTATAAGCAGATGGCATACGGCTACATGCATCAGGTCTTGCTTTTGCTCTTTCGTGAACTTTTCCTTTGAACCCCCAAATTCCTGAATACCTATCAGAAATAAAACCGCTTCCAGATCTGGTTTTTTATCAAAACGTTCTACCAGTTTCGCTTCCAGTTTCCACCATCTTTGTTGTATATCATCATTTGTCAGCATAGCCGCGAAGTTAACAGGATAAATTTTATCAGAAGGGCAGATATTTATGTTCGTTGCTCGTGTCCACGCCATCAACTAACTTTGCCGCAAAATTTTCGGCCATGTTACAAATAGCAATGATCCGGCTTCAACCGGATTTAGTAAAGGAAAAATTAGCCATTAAGCATTTCAAAGATCTGCAAATTGTTGATTTGGTTATTGAATTGGATGAGCATAGAAAAAAACTTCAATTTGAATTTGATTCTACACAAGCCAAGGTCAATAGTGCATCAAAAGAAATTGGTATGATGATGGCTCAAGGCTTTAAAGAAAATGCTGAAAATAAAAAAAAGGAAGTTGCCGAATTAAAAATCCTTTTACAACCTATATCTGAAAAATTGGCTTCCATTGAAATTGAATTGCAAACCGAGTTGGTAAAGCTTCCCAATCTTCCTTCAGATAGAGTTCCTCCGGGTAAAACTCCTGAAGATAATATCAACGAGAAAGAAGCTGGTGCAAAACCTCAATTGCCGGCTAATGCTGTTCCACACTGGGACCTGATAAAAGAATATGACTTAGTAGATTTTGAAACTGGTGCAAAAATTACCGGAAGTGGGTTTCCTTTGTATAAAGGACAGGGTGCCAGATTACAAAGAACACTGGTTCAGTATTTTTTAGATTTTAATATAGAAGCCGGATACACAGAATACATTCCACCATTTATGGTTAATGAAGCTTCGGCCTATGGCACAGGGCAGTTACCGGATAAAGAGGGACAAATGTATCATATGCCCGCAGATGGTTTTTATATGATTCCTACATCAGAAGTTCCTGTAACAAATATTTACCGCGATGAAATTGTAAAAGAAACTGAATTACCTATCAAAATGACCGCTTATTCTCCTTGCTTTAGAAGAGAGGCGGGTAGTTTTGGAAAAGATGTTCGTGGATTGAACCGTGTACATCAATTTGAAAAAGTGGAAATCATTCAACTTGTAAAACCGAATAAAAGTTATGAAGCCTTGGACGAAATGGTTGACCATGTGGAAAGACTTTTACAATCGTTGGAATTACCATATCGCATTTTAAAACTTTGTGGTGGCGATATGAGTTTTGCTTCTGCCATTACCTACGATTTTGAAGTGTATAGTGCGGCACAGGAAAAATGGTTGGAGGTTAGTTCTGTTTCCAATTTCGAGAATTTTCAGACCAGCCGGATGAAGATTCGATATAAAGACGAAAATGGTAAGTCGCAATTTGTGCATTCTTTAAATGGAAGTTCATTGGCTTTGCCAAGAATTGTTGCCAGCTTATTGGAAAACAATCAAACAGATGAAGGAATCAAACTGCCGAAAGTGCTTCATGCATATTTCAGAAATGAAATGATAACGAAATAATTTTACTTATTGAAAAGGTCCACCATTGCGGACCTTTTCAATTTATTTATCTTAAAACTTCCTGCAGTTTTTGCTCCAATGCTTCTCCCCGCAAATTTTCAGCAATTATTTTTCCTTCCGGGTCCAACAAAACATTAAAAGGTATTCCCTGAATATTATACAATAATACCACAGAACTTTCCCAACCTTTTAAATCGCTCACCTGAGTCCAGGTTAATTTATCATCTGCAATGGCTTTCATCCATTTATCTTTTTGATCAGGATTATCCAATGACACACCTAATATGGTAAAATTTTTATCCTTGAATTTATTATAAGCACTCACTACATGCGGATTTTCAACCCTGCATGGTTTGCACCAACTTGCCCAGAAATCAACCAATACATATTTACCCCGAAAAGAATTCAGGGCAACCATATTACCATCAACAGATGGCAAACTAAATTCCGGTGCTTGTTTACCTACAAAGCCTTTACTTTTTTCAGCCTGGGTATTTATAATCATCAGTACATCCTGCAATCCTTTGTGTTCCGGAAAATTTTTTAGCCCATCATTCAACATCGCTATAAGCTGGTCTGAACTAAAAGCTTCTATTCTTAAATTGGGATTATTTGATATGCTCTGATATGAACCTAAGGCAAATAACAAAAGAGCTGGACTTTTTGAATCCTTAATAAAATCAGATGTGTATTTCCTGATAGTCAGAGCATTGGTATTTCTTTTTTGAATTAAAAGCGACAACAAACTATCACTTACTTTTTGCCTGTATAATGTATCAATCTGTTGATCGTAATTATATAATAAACGGATCTTACTGCCTGAAGTGGTTACATAATCCTTCATCAACTGACTTGCAGGTGATCCTTCCACCGTATAAGCATCTTCCCGGTTTTTGAGATCTGCTTTGACTTTTATTTTTTCAACATCATTAATCAACGTTGCAAACGGGTATTGGCTGTTGTCCAAAACAAGGTTGAACAATGCCTCCTCTGTTGGCTTTGCTTTCAAAACAAATTCTCCGTTTTTCCCAAGTACAGCAGAATCTACAGGAGGCGGCTGATTTCCTGTCATGGCGGTTTCTACCAGGTAAACCATTTTAGCATTACTGTTTAAAATGGTGCCTGATACTTCAAATTGGTTGATTGATTTCTTACAGGAAGCCAGTATTATTAATCCGGCTATCAATATTATTAATCGATTCTTCATTTACTTTTTATTTATGGTTTATTTAATTTTTCTGTTAAAAGATCAGTGGTAATTTTTGGATCTGCTTTTCCTTTGGAGAGTTTTTTTACTTCACCTACAAAAAGTCCAATCAACCCTTTTTTACCTTTTTTATATTCCAATACCTTACCAGGAAAATTTTGTAAAACAGTCTCCACCCATTCATTGATCGAATCTTCGCTGCTATCCTGAATAAGATTTAATGCTTCTGCAATGTCCAATACTTCCTTATCCGGATTATTTATTAATTCATCGAACACAGTCGAAGAAGCATTGGAGAAACTCAATTTCCCGTTATCAACTAAGTTAATCAAGTCCGCAATTCTTTCACTGCTTACGGGAAAATTTTCAATTGTTTTATTATTATTATTCAACCAGTTTTTTACCGGACCGGTCATCCAGTTTGCAGATGGTTTAAATTTATTTGAATGCCTACCAAGTTTTTCAAAATAATCGGAAAACAGTCTCTCCTCAGCTAAAACTTCTGCATCATATTCTGAAAGCGAAAATTCGTTTATATATTTTTTTATCCGCTCAGCCGGCAACATGGGAATTGATTCTCCCACCTTTTCAATAAATTCCTCCGTAATATTGAAAGCGGTTAAATCCGGTTCGGGAAAATAGCGATAATCCTCTGCGTCTTCTTTATCCCGTATTGGAAAAGTCGAATCATCCGATGCATCAAAACTTAAGGTTTGCTGAATAATGGTGCCGCCATTTTCCAAAATTTCAATCAATCTTTTTGATTCAATTTCAATGGCTTTTTTTACATTCCGAATACTATTTAGATTCTTTACTTCTACCCGTGTGCCCAGTTTGGTATCGCCTTTTTTTCGTACAGAAATATTTGCATCACAACGCAAACTCCCTTCTTCCATATTTCCGTCACATACATTCAGATAACGAACTATTTTCCTGACTTCAGAAACATAAGCGAATGCTTCATCTGCACTACTCATAACCGGTTCTGTAACAATTTCTATCAATGGAGTACCTGCACGGTTATAATCAATAGACGTGTTCTCCGCATCTACATCATGCAAACTTTTACCGGCATCTTCTTCCAGGTGAATTCTGTTCAGTTTAATTTGTTTTGTACCCGATGCTGTTTTTATTGCAATATAACCCCCTTTACAAATAGGCGTGGTATGTTGCGACACCTGGTATCCTTTTGGCAAATCGGGATAGAAATAATTTTTTCTTGCAAAATAATTGTAGTTCTCAATTTCGCAATGACATGCTAAACCCATTTTTATAGCCAGTTCAATGGCTTTTTTATTGATGCGGGGCAATGTACCCGGATGGGCCAATGTAATTGCTGATGTTTGAGCATTCGGTTCGGCACCAAATGCTGTGCTATCGCCGCTAAACAACTTGCTTTTGGTTAAAAGTTGGGCATGAATTTCCAGCCCCACAACAATCTCATAATCCTGATAACGAATGATATTATCCATAAAAACAGATGCCCGATAGATTGAAGTTTTAATTTAAAATTTAAAAAAACTTATGCTGTCAAGATTGTCAAAAATAGTTAATAAATTTTTCAGGATTAGAATACTACAAGTTAAAAAGCCGGTTCATCCCATTAATTAGTGGGATGAACCGGCTTTTAGAAGTCATACCATCTTGATTTACTAAATAGTCCAACGCCCGCCTGACCGGACGGGCAGGGACTATGTGTAAATCTTAGATGGTATTATACCGCAGAAAAGCGCATTGAACTATTTACTGTTTATAAGCGGTATAACTCCCGTCCGAATGGCACCTGCCGGGCGGGCTTAATTCATAATTCTCAACCCTCAACCCCTCAAAGTAAAAGATCTTCATCTGGGTAAATATAAATGTTGTATATTATCAACATTACTGCTATTTTTGTGGAAAATAAACAGCAAATAAATATGAGCCGTAAAAAACAAATATTGTTTCCCAAGTATCAGAAAGTATTGGAGCAGGTAGGCGAAAATATAAAATTAGCCAGGAAGCGGAGGAAACTTACCAGCATCCAGGTGGCAGAACGTGCCTGTATTGACCGTACCACACTGTATCATATTGAGAAAGGTAACAGCAGTGTTTCCATAGCTGCTTATTTTAATACACTTCGGGTATTGGGGCTGCAGGATGATTTTTTGAAACTGGCGGCAGATGATAATTATGGCAGAAAATTACAAGACCTGAGTTTAATGGGAAATAAGTAGCCATGGCAACTGCTAAAACAGAAATATTCGTATATGCCCATTGGTTAGGGATGCCTGAACCGAAGTGTATAGGTGTGCTTAATGCCCAACAAGTCAAAGGAAAAAAGGCATTTAGTTTTGCGTATGATACCGGCTGGATTCGGTCTAAAGAACAACAGGTACTCGATCCTGATATTGCCTGGTTTACCGGCCCGCAATACCCGAATGGCAAAGAGAATTTCGGGATGTTTATGGATTCGATGCCGGATACCTGGGGACGAACTTTAATGAAGCGTCGTGCTGCCCAGCTTGCCAAAGAAGCAGGAACGCAGGTGCCGGTTTTATATGATATTGATTTTTTGCTGGGTGTGTATGATGAAACGAGGATGGGTGCATTGCGGTTCAAACTTGACAAGGATGGACATTTCCTGGATGACAACCATGGTTTGCCCGTTCCGCCATGGGCAAGCATCAAAGAGCTGCAATATGGAGCAGTGGTATTGGAAACTAATGAAGACAGTGAAGAAGTAAAAAAATGGCTGGCCATTTTGATGGCTCCGGGTTCTTCTTTGGGTGGTGCCCGTCCGAAAGCAAATATCGCCGATGACCTTGGGCATTTATGGATTGCCAAGTTTCCATCGAAGGCAGATACCATTGATAAAGCTGCATGGGAATATCTCACTTACAAACTGGCCTTGCAGTGTGCAGTTGAAATGCCGGAATCGAGGATTGAAAAAGTGGCCGGGAACTATCATACATTTTTCAGCAAAAGGTTTGACCGGCAAAAAGCTGAACGTATTCATTTTGCTTCTGCTATGACCATGACGGGACAAAATGAAGATACCATTAAAGAGAATCCTGCCAGCTACTTAGACATGGCAGAATTTATTCAGTACCATGGTGCACAAAATAAACAAGACCTGCAGCAACTCTGGCGACGGATTGTTTTTCATATTGCTGTCTCTAACACCGATGATCATCTGCGCAATCATGGTTTTATACTAACAGATAAGGGCTGGATTCTGTCACCCGCTTTTGATATCAATCCTTCTGTTGATAAAGATGGACTAGCTTTAAATATTGATACCCACAACAACGCCCTGGACTTTGAACTGGCAAAATCGGTGGGTGAATATTTTCAGTTGAATAATGTTGAAATGAATACCATTATTGCAGAAGTGAAAATTGCTGTAAGTGGATGGAAAAATTTTGCCCGGGAGATTGGTATTTCAAGGGCAGAACAGGAACTCATGCGTGCTGCATTCAGGTATTAATTCTGTCTGGATTGGAATGGCAAAATTCTTAATTCAAAACCCTCAACCCTCAACCCCTCAAGGGAATTAGTATATTGGGAATTGGGTATTAGGCAAAAAACCAAAAAACCAAAAAAGCAAAAAAACGAAAAAACAAAAAAGCAAAGTCAAAAGGCAAAAGGCAAAAAAAGGTTAAGCAAAGAATTTTCGCTGTGTATCGCCGTGTACTCTGTGCCTGCCTGCCGGTAGGCAGGGTTAAATAAAAAGCCAAAAGTCTAAATTCAAAAGTCTAAATTCAAAATTCAAAATTCAAAACTCATAACTATAAACTCTCAACTCATAACTCTCAACTCTCAACCCCTCAACCCCTCAACCCATCAAGAGCAATAAGCAATGAGCAATTCATAATTCATAATTCTCAATTCTTAATTCATAAAACCTCTCAACCCCTCAACCTTCCCTCTAAAAATAAACCATCAAATAACTTTGTTTTATAATATTTCGGTATTATATTCACAGTCTGGTATAAAAAAATTCGTAATTGTATTAGTTACCCTTTGAAAAGAACTTTACATTAGATGGCTTAAAGCCAACGAAACAAGAACCAACTCCAATTTAATCACTATCCCCTCGAACAACCACTGATTAATCAATGATTATTAGCAAGTGATAAAGACTCAGTGAGAGTACTTTATTGAAACACTATCCCCTCGAACAACCAGGTTAAGCATGAACAGTAGCACAAAGGACCATTTCCTTGTGAAGATTAACTAATGCCTAAATGTGAACAATTGGATTTAAAATCTTTAATGAACCTTAACCCAGACAGACCTGCCCTAACCGGTGGGTATTGCCATTTATACCAGTACAACCATTATTCATTCCCTGCCAAAAGAAAATTTATGAACAAGATTTATCAGATGCTGATCGCTGTATTAAACAATTTAGTTAACCTGTTAATCAACAAGTCGGTCTTTGCCGTAAACCGGCAAAATGTTTGTCATGCTGAACGGAGTGAAGCATCTCATTCCCCGATCTCTTGTCATTCCGAGAGGAACGAGGGATCTTACTTCAATTCCGTCCGGAATATGCAAAGCGGGGAATCCTTAAATGGCCTGGACCATAACCATCCCGGTATGGAAACGCATGGTTTCATCATGCCACAACGCAGTGAATATGCTGCTGTAAACAACATATTCAACTCCGAACTTCCGCCCGCCAGCCCGAGCCTTCATGGACGGGGACGACCGGTACGGACGGGCATAACTCTTAATTCTCAATTCAACATTCACAACTCACCATTCACAATTGACAATTAACAATTCACCATTAACAATTCACCATTAACCAATCACATTTATGAAAACTTTGAAATCTAAATTAGTTGCCCTTGCATTTACTCTTGCGGGTTTGTTTTTTGTAAATACTGCTTTTGGGCAGGCAACCGTGCAAACCAATAAAGCTGACTATTATCCCGGCGATACAGTAATTATTACCGGCTCCGGTTGGCAGGCTGGCGAAACTGTTCGTTTAGTAATAGTTGAAACCCCGGAACTCCATCAGCCAGATACATTATATGCTACAGCAGATATTTCAGGAAATATATTTAATGATGAGTATATAATACAGGAACATGATTTATACCAACACTTCACTCTAAACGCAACTGGTATTTCATCAGGCCAAACGGCAGTAACATATTTTACAGATGCTAACTTTGAAGTATTAGCAGATATTACTTGGACTGCATTTATTGCTGCTAATCCTTCTTTTACTTCAGGAGATCAGATTACAATTAAGAAAGGAGCCAAATTAACGATAAACTCAACTACCGCAGCTTGTGCTTCTCTTATTATTGGGTCAAATGCAGGTGCATCTGGTAATAGAGGAAATGGAATTCTTGAATTTGCAAGTTCAGGTTCTCCTAAATTGACAGTTGGAACTACTGTTACTTTAGGAGATGTTGCAGGAGGTGGAGATCCAGCAAGAACCGGGACAGTTTCAATCATTCCGGGTGCAACAATGATTTGCGGATCTGGAAATAATTCTTTTTCAGGGTTTGGAACAAGTTCTAATTCATTAAATATTACTGGCGGGACACTAGAAATCAATGGAAACTTAGACATTAGTCTAATAAATACTTCAATTACTGGGGGAACCGTAAAGATGGATCCTCAGAGCACAAATAATCTTTCTGGTGCAACTTCAATTGTTAATATACCTGCGGCAGCAACCATTAGTTTTACAGGAGGTACATTGATTATTGTAGATCCCCATGCTGCAACAGGTACGGGCAATGCATTACAAATTGTATCAGGCGGAACAAAAAGTTTTGGAGGCAGTACAATTCAGTTTGGGAACGGCTCAAGTTCAACTAGTGGTTCAACAGATGGATTTGATATGAATGCAGGAAGTGGAGTTGTATTGGGAAATATTATTGTAAACAACCCCAGTGGAACTAACCGTCATGTACGTCTTGTAACTAATAACGCAAATATTGGAGGAAGCTTAACTATAACGGCAGGAGAATTACAAGCAAATACACAAAACATTTTCTTAGCTGGTAATTGGTTAAATACTGGAACTTTTACACCAGGTACAAATACCCTTACAATGAACGGCACGAGTGGCCAGACTATGTCGGGTACTTCATTCTATAATCTAACAATTAATAATGCTGCAGGTGTTACATTACTTACAGATGAAACTGTAACTAATCAGTTAACACTTACAAGTGGAAATATTACAACTGGTGCATTTGCAATAATCATAAACTCCGGCGGTTCAGTTTCCCGGACTAGTGGTCATATAGTGGGTAATCTGCGAAAGAATTTTGGAACAGGTAACCTTGCTGCAACAGTTTTCGAAATTGGTACTTCATCGGCTTATACTCCGCTTACTCTTGATATAGAAGGAACCAGTGGTACAGCCGGAACAATTACTGCAACTACAACAGGTGCAGCTCATACAAATATTGCCACCAGTGGTTTTAATCTTGCAAAAGATGTGGAAAGGTATTGGACACTTACTCCGGGAACAGCAGTTCTTGGTGGCACACGAACTTATATATTAAAAGTTCAGTTTCCTTCAGCAGATATTCCTGGCGGAGCTACATTAAGCAATTTTCAGTTTCGCCGTTATAATGCCGGATGGAATACACCCAGTGCTGGTACCTATTCAACAACTGATGTGGCAGGAGTTGCAACTGTTCAATACAGCAACTTTACCAGCTTCAGCGATTTTGCTGTTGGTGAAGCTTGCACGGCACCAACAATCGATTTGCCTCAACCGGCTAATTCAACTATTACCTATGGTGCAAATGCAACATTTACTGTAGCTGCAAGTGGTACTGGTCCTTTAACTTATCAGTGGCAGGAAGATGCCGGTAGCGGATTTGTAAATATTACAATGGGTGGAGTATACTCTGATCCTACTCTTGCTACTTTGACATTGACTAAGCCAACAGTTAGCATGAGTACCTATAAATACCTTTGTGTTGTTACAAACGGTTGTGGAAATGCAACGAGTGATGGATTGGCAACGTTGACAGTAACACCTGCGACGTTAACAGTAGTGAATACAAGCCGTTCGAAAGTATATGGCGTAACGCTGACCAATGCGGATTATAGTGGAA
>JAYWEL010000118.1:0-4667 GCA_043779285.1 Chitinophagaceae bacterium
ATTATTATATATGAGCAAACCGGAAAAATAGTGGATATCAATCCGGCTGTATGTAAGCTGGTTGGCCTTTCTAAACCGGCTATAATAAACAGTTATATCACTGATTTTATTGACTCAGACGAGTTAAAGAAAAATCCATTGGACCTGAAAGGTATACTGACCGGGAATAATATATCCGATCGCAGAAAAGTAAAAACGAATGATGGGTCTGATGTTTTTTTGGAACTGAACTCGCAAATGTTGCCAAATGGAAATATTCTGGTATTAGGGAAAGATATCACTACTATACTTAAACAAAAAGAGGAACTGGGAAATACGGCAAAACGTTTTGAACTGGCAACGAGTGTAGCAAAACTAGGAGTTTGGGAATATGATTTTATCAAAAAAGAACATACCTGGAACGATACGATGTATGAGATGTATGAGTACCCAAAAGATGTAAAGCCTGTTGATCTAAATACCTGGGTTTTATCCGTTCATCCGGATGATTGTGAAAATGTAAAAAACTGCCTCGATGAAGCAATAAAGCAAGGAAAAGAATTTGAGCAATTTTTTAGGGTGTTAAATAAAAAAGGAGAGGTAAAATATTTTGAATGCCATGGCAGCGTAGTAAAACAAAAAGAAAATCTGGTAAAAATAATTGGAGTAAATCGGGATATTTCTGATCGGTATGCGGCATTGGAAGCAGTGCGAAAGTCGAATGAACTGTATCAACTGGTAACGAAGGCTACCAATGATGCTATCTGGGACTGGGATTTAAAGACCGATAAAATTCATCGGTTGAAAGGAGGGTTGAAAAAAGTATACGGGTTTGATGAAAATGATGAAATAGAGTCGATGGAAAAGTGGAAACAACGCATTCATCCAGATGATAAAGAAGCATTAGAAAATTTACTAAAAAAAATCAAACAAATTGAGAGTGAAAATTATTTCCAGTTAGATTATCGTTTTTTGAAACCGGATGGGAACTATGTATATGTAAATGATTTGGGTTATATTATCCGGGATGAGCAGGGTGTGCCCGTCAGAATGATTGGAGCAGCCAAGGACATCACAGAACGGAAAATTGCTGAAGCGGAACTTAAAAAAAGCGAAGAGAAATACCGATCCCTGATTCAACAGGCGTCCGATGGTATTTTAATTTATACTATGGATGGGAAGATATTGGATTGCAATGAAACTGCATTGAAACAAACCGGTTATAGCTGGGAGGAATTATTGAGTTTGCCCATATCAACATTAATTAATGAGAAAGAAGCGAAAGTAAATCCGATAAAATTTGACGATTTACAAAAAGGCATCCATGTCATTAGTGAAAGAAATATAGTGGGAAAAAATGGCAACTTGGTTCAATTGGAAGTTAATTCTAAAATGATGCCGGATGGCAATATCATGGCCATTGCAAGAGATATTAGTGAACGAAAAAAAGCCGAGGAAGAAATGCATAGTTTGTTTTCATTGGTTGAAACCAGCAATGATATCATTGGTATTGCAAATCTCGATGGGGTGCCCATTTTTTTGAATAAAGCGTCAAGAGATTTATTGGAAATGACAGAAAACGAAGATATTTCTAAATTTCATTTTACTGATTTTATGAATCCGGAAAATGTTGAAGATATAGTCAACGGATTTATGCCAGCCTTTGCCGAAAATAAAAAATGGTCTGGTGAAGTATTAGTAAGAAGCCTCAAAACACATCAATTGGTACCCGTCATGGCTTCCATATTTGTAATCCGCGATAATAAAACGGGCAAGGCAATTGCAATAGGTAATGTAAGCTATAATATTACAGAACGTAAAAAGGCGGAAGTAGAAATGAATCATTTGAATGAGCAACTAAGAACATTGACGGTTCATTTAGAAAATATTCGGGAAACTGAACGGAAAGAAATAGCCAGGGAAATACACGACGAACTTGGACAACAATTGACCGGATTAAAAATTCAGGTTGGGTTAATGGCTAAAAAAATTGATTCGGAATATGAAGAAGTACAAGAACAATTAGTAGACATACAGGAATTGGTAGCACAAATGGTGAGTTCAGTAAAAAGAATCATCTTCAATCTTCGTCCTCATATTTTAGATGACTTTGGTATTGTTGCTACCATGGATTCATTCGCTAATGAATTTGAAAAAAGATATCAAATTAAAACAACTTTTATTGCCAGTCACGATGATTTGAAATTAGACCCGATAGTTTCGGTTGAGCTTTTCCGTATTTTTCAGGAATCCCTAACCAATATTGCCAAACATGCAGATGCAAAAAAAATTGTAGCCACATTTGACTTTAATGATAAAGGATATGTTTTAACAATCAATGATGATGGAATAGGATTTGAATTTACGGAAGATATGAAAAACAGTTCTTATGGGTTGATTGGAATGAATGAAAGAGCCATAAAAGTGAATGCAACTTTTGAGTTGAAAAGTAAGTTGGGTGAAGGAACTACGATTATTGTAAAAGTGCCAGTAGCATAAAAAAAGTTGCTGAAAATTTTCAGCAACTTTTTTTTCTATAAGCAAATAACTTATGCGTAGATCCGAGCAACCGAATCCTTGTATTTTTCCATGATCACTTTTCGTTTCAGTTTCAATGTCGGAGTTAATTCACCTCCTTCAACTGTCCATTCGTGTGGTAGTAATTCAAACTTCTTCACTTGCTCTACATGATTGAAGTTGGCGTTGAATTTTTCTACAATCTCCCGGTAATAATCCATCACCTTTTCATTGTTCGCCATCTCTGCCGGGCTTCCACAATTTAAACCATTTTCCATACACCATTCTTTCAGGTTATTGTATGAAGGGACAATCAATGCAGCAGTGAATTTTTCATCAGCCCCTATGATCATAACTTGTTCTATTAAAGAAGATTCAGACAACTTATTCTCGATGGGTTGCGGCGCAACATATTTGCCTCCCGAGGTTTTGAATATTTCTTTTTTACGATCAGTAATTTTTAAAAACTTTCCATCAATCATAGTGCCGATATCTCCTGTATGAAGCCAGCCGTCTTGAACTGTTTCTGCTGTCAGGTCGGGCCTTTTATAATACCCCATCATTACATTAGGTCCTTTACAAAGTATTTCACCATCTTCTGCAATTTTCACCTCTACACCATCTATAGTAACCCCAACAGTGCCAAATTTCCGGTACTTCGGGTTTAATCGGTTTGCAGTAATAACCGGGGAGGATTCCGTTTGTCCATATCCTTCCAGAATAGGTATATTGCCGGCAGTAAATACTTTAATTAGTTTTACCTGGCAAGCTGCTGCACCGGTAATGATGCATTTAATATTTCCTCCTAAAGCTTCACGCCATTTAGAAAAAATTAATTTATTAGCTAAGGCTAATTGAAGATTGTACCAAACACCCTGGGTTTTTCCCAGATCAAATTTATTAGCCAGATCCAAAGCCCAGAAAAATAATTTTCTTTTGACACCGGTTAATTCTTTTCCCTTGACCATGATTTTTTCATACACTTTTTCCAAAAGTCTAGGAACGGTAGTAAACATATGTGGCTTTACTTCTTTCAGGTTTTCACCAATCTTATCCAAATCTTCGGCATAATAAATAGAAGTACTACTGTATATGTAAACGAAACTTGTTACTCTTTCAAAAATGTGGTTTAATGGCAGAAAGCTTAAAGCCTTGTTTCCTTTAATACCCAGGTCGAAAAAAATACAATCAAATGCACTTTGTACATTGCTCATCACATTGTGGTGCGAAAGCATGACTCCTTTTGGTGTACCGGTTGTGCCAGATGTATATATAATAGTGAACAGGTCTTCGGGTTTTATGGATGCGGCAATTGCATGTACTTTTTGCAGATTGTCCTCATTCGTTTTTTCCAACATTTCTTTCCAGTGTTTTGTTGCACTCACGTGTTCAAAACTATAAACGTCTTTTACCGTAGGGGTATTGGCACGTACACTTTGTACTTTTAAAAACAGTTCTTCATCATTTACAAAAACCATTTTTACAGCGGCATCATTTAAAACAAATTCCAAATCACTGACATGCACCGTTGGATAAATTGGAATTAATACAGCTCCGATTTTTTGAATGGCCAGATCAATTAATAACCACTCGGGTCTGTTTTTAGAAAGTATCGCTACTTTATCACGGCCTTCTATAGACATGTCGTTTCCGCCAATTCCCATAGCTAAAAAACCGGCACAAAGCGAATCAACCAGTTCATTCACTTGTTGCGAACTGTATTTTTTCCATTTTCCACCTTCTTTTGCTGCAAAAGCATCTTCTAATGGCTGATTCTCTAATTGATAAGCTAAACAATCAAAAACTCTTGTTGGTTTCATTTATTTTTAATTTAATGATTCGCTAATCTAATCTGTAAAAAGTTATATTCAATATTTTTTTGAATATAACTTTTTAAAAAAATGTTTTTTTTGCAGGTAAATAGTTTCAAAAAAAGAAGCTGTCTTAAAAGTTATACCATCTTGATTTACTGTTTATAAGCGGTATTAGAAAAATAAACCGCAGCGTACACAAAGAAAAAACGCCAAGAGCAAAGAGAACTGTTTATACCATCTTGATTTACTAAATAGTCGACCCTTAAAAAGCTAATTTAGAATTTAAGGGTATAAAAAAACGGGCATACTTGATTTTGATGAACTGAAAAAGAACTTTTAAAAACTGCCACAAAATTA
>JAYWEL010000119.1:0-4609 GCA_043779285.1 Chitinophagaceae bacterium
GCAACCGCCGCTTCCATTTACAATTATTTAAGAAAGTAGTTTAACTAATAATATTATCAGGCAAAGAATAAAGATCAGGATGCTGGTTCGGTTGATCCAGTGCATTTTATTGATGAAATCTGATTTGGGCCGGTTCGGATCCTTTTTTTTAATGTATAAATATTCTGCTATTTGCTGTATCATTCCCATGTTGCAAAGCTAACAATAGTTGAATATTCAAAACACTTCATTAAAAATGTGCAGTATCTCAGTTTGCATATCAGGTTAGAATATTTAATCTCTCAGAGTATAGTCATACCGAGCGGCACCAGTTTAAGTTTCCGGATTATAAGAATCTAAGCGGGGTATCTCAAAGGGATTTTGACAGTTAGAGATGCCTCGCCTGGTTTCACTCAACTAAAATTAACCTGAGAATAGTGGCTCGGCATGACAAGACTCAGATTGTTTGTCCAAAGGACTCCTTCGGAGAGAATTTAAACTAAGTCGCTAACAAAAAAATTACCATAAAGACCCGAAATCACAAAGAAAAAATTTTGTGTCTTAGTGCCTTAGTGGCAAAAAAAAATCTACTAATTAAAACAATTTCTCGTTTGGTGGTTTAATTCCCAAAAGCCGGATATAAATAGTTGTTTGCCCCCGGTGATGAGATTGATGTTCGAATGCTTTCAACAACCAGGCTAATCTTGTTTCATCAAAATTTCCTCTTTTATTTTTTTCTTCAAACTTAGATGCATCCATATTTTTTAATCCATCGAGAACAAAGTCATAACTGGCCGTTACAAAATATTTTACTGAATCTGCAGACTGAGCAGAGGTTCTTGCTTCTATGGTTTGTCCTACCCAGATCCTTTCTTTTCCAGTTCCATTTGATGATAAGCCAATTGAACCCTGCGCAAGGTGGAGCATTTGTTGGGCAAAGCTTCTGATACTGTCATGAGCTTTGAAACCATATTTATCAACAGGCATGACATCCAGGTATTCTATAGTATAGGCTTTGGCTCTTTCAAAATCTTTGATCATCTGTGATTTTACATTCTCTGCCAGTTGAGCATGAGAAAAAGAAAACGAAAGCATCAGGACAGTAAAAATTAAAAATGTCTTTTTCATAAAAAAATTTTTAAGAAATAATTAATCCTTTTTTGTTTTCTCCATCGGAAGATGTTCCAGCCGGCTCCATTCCTGCATGGATCCATCATATAATTTTATCTTATATCCCAATTTACGGGCTGCCAGGTAAACCACACTGGCTGTTTGTCCGATGAAACAATAATCCACAATTTCTTTTTGTTTATCAGGTGCAACCGGTTTAAAATAACTCAAGAGCGATTCATCCGGTTTAAAAGTACTTGTAGAATCAAACATATCAGTATACTGAATATTCAAAGCACCTTTTATGTGTCCGTCCCTGGGATATCCTGTGGGATCCCCGTCATAGAAGCGTTTTAGGCGGGCATCTATAACTAAAGCTGAATTAGAATTCAGAGAAGAAACAACATAATCCTTATCAACCAGCACCGGGTTTATTGTTACATTATAGTTTCCTTTTTTAAATAACTCTGGTCCGCTTACTACAATATTTCCTGCATTTTTCCATGCTTCCAATCCACCATTCAATAAAGAAACTCTCCCCTTCAGTCCGAGGTATTCTAATGTCACAAACATTCTTGCAGTAATATTAAGATCCGTTCTCAGATAAGTCAATACAATCTTAGAGTCTTTATTGATTCCCAGTTTTTCCTGAAGAATTTTTGTGGCTTCTTTCGGATCAGGTGGATTGTAACTTCCTTCCGGCGAACTGAAGGTTAACCAATCGGGCCAGAGTAAACGAGATCCGGCAATATGTTCTTTTTCGAAATCAAGACGTAAAAAGTTTACTTGCAGAATGACAAGACGGGAATCATTCATATTTTCTTTCACCCATTGCGGGGTTACCAGAACCGGAGAATCTTCTGCTTTTACAGCTAACGACCCAATTGCAAGGATAGTTGCCAGTATAAAATTCCTTTTCATAAAAACGATTTTGAATGATCAAGCTAATCTTATTTCCGGGTTTTTAATCATATGTTTTGATAAACGGTGAATTGCTCTATCTGAAAAATCAAGTTTGCTCATAAGCTTGTTTTTTCCATTGTTATCTCTTAATATTCTTTTCATAAATAGCGATCCATTCATACGGGGTGATCTTTGATGCCAGTTTGCCGATCAAATCGAAGGGTATGTCTTCCGGTTTTTTATAACGGATACAACTTTTCCCCATATCCAGTTTTTTAGGAGATGCTTTTGAATGAGCTGCTGTGAACCATTTCATTAATACCGGTCCGGCATAAACTCCCATGTGATACACAGCAATAAAATTTTTCTGAGATGCAATGTTCATAAAGGGTAATGCTTGTTTCGGATCACAGTGATAACCGGCTGGATAAGTAGAATGCGGGACTACATATCCAATCATTCCATAACACATGGTTTCTTTAAACCCTTTAGGCAGATTTTTTTTTATAACTGAACGAAGCTTGCTAAAAGCTTTCTGTCTTTCTACCGGCATTTCAGCAATGTATTGCTCCGGTGATGTTGCTTTGGATTGCATACTGGTTTTTATTTAAAAATTTTTCCGGGTTTTATTGTGGCTTCCCTGATCCGCATTTTAATTTTTTCAACCGGCATTGGCATAAGTAATTTTGGAGGATCAATATTTTCATCAATGTCGTCAAAAAAATTCACGGCTTTCATTGCTATCATCGGGTTGCTGTAAGAATATTTTTTGATAAAAAAATTAATCAGCTCTTGCATGTTGAAATGCTGTAGTAAATAATAAATATCTACAAAATCCTTCAGCCGCTTTCCACTTTGATTAATGGCATGAAGTTTCATGGCTGCAATGTCTTTTAAACCAAGAAATGTAATGCCATCTTCAGTTAAAGGTGGTTCAAGCAGGGGAAAGTTGTGGCGGATGAAATCTGTTTTAATGTTGTTAAGCAGTGATATGATGGTATGTTTTCTTCTGAATATTTCAGTAACTACAAAATGCATGTTAAGCGAATTAAACAAATCTTCTTCATTAAATTCATTCAGAGTAAATAAATCAATATCTATTGAATTACGGTGACCCAGCTGAAGGGCAAGTGCTGTGCCGCCTACCAAATAAAATTCTTTAAGTTCAGGTATTGCCTGTAGTTTTTGAATTTGTTCAACCGTCTGCGGTGCAATAATTAATGGATTGTTATGCAGCATTCAAAAAATCTGAGTTTAGAAAAAACCTGGAAAAATCTTTATCCCTTTGGTCTAACTGTGCACTCCAATTGATCGTCTCAAGTATTTGTTCAGTTGAATAATATTTCACCATATTTCTCCACTCCTCCAGGTTTCCCAATTGAAGTACTCTCTCAATAACTATTTTATACGATTTCTGGTAATTAAACGTATCCAGGTCATATTCCCAAAGCAAAGCAGTATTAATAATATGTGGTCGTTTTTCCTTCATAAAAATTCACCTGTAATTTACAAAATATACCGCTGATGGCGAAAGAACAAACAAGGTATTTCTTCTTATACAAATATCTTTTTAGAAACTCAGTATCCTGAAAAACTCCGGCCAGGGGCCCATCTCCTCTTTATATTGCTTTGCCATTACTCTTGAAATCTGTGCAATATGTGTCAGGTCATGAACTACACAGGTGGACAGTAAATTTTTCAACTTCACTTCACAAGCTGAATTCGCTCATCTGTATTTTTCAGGAATATTATGCAAAGCAATTCTGTTTCCTTCGGTATCCTGTATCACAGCCATGTCCCCAAATTCATCCGATATAGTTCTTTTTGGAATCAGAATTTTACCGCCTGCAGCTTCTACTCTATCCAGAATAATTTGCACATCGGCATTCCCATTCAGGTAGATCAACGGCCCGTCAGTTGCAGAAACTTTATGAAATCCGCCGCTATCCACTAATGCACCACCTACGCCATTCATTGGATCATCCAGCGGGAACATCCGCATTTTTATTTGTGGGAAATCCAGTGTGGTCATAGTAAACTCAAAAATTGTTTCATAAAATTTTTGTGCCCGGTTAATGTCTGTGGTCGGAATTTCAAACCAGCTGATTGCATTATTCATTTTTTACTTTTTACTTTTTAATGATTAGTTTGAATTTTCAGCTTCTGCAAACTTTTTAAACAGATCAAGATATTTCTGCGATTGCTTTTTAAACATCCCAGGCATCAGCCAGCCAAATAATTTCATAAAGCCACTGAGCTGAAACTCACAATTGGATTCCCATTTCGTTTTGTGCGAACTTATTTCCGTAAAAAAATTCTGCTGAATATTAAAAACATTCTTCGCTTCGTAGGTTCCATGAAATTCATGCGGAAGGTTATTTTTAGTAATGGTTTCAATCATTTCAATTTCCCTTTTTCCCATTTTATATTTTAATCTTGACCTGGCCCCGTTTTTTCCCGGCGAACCGCTTATATGTTCCAGGCTGATAAACCCGGGTTGCCATTTGGCCATGTTATCAGGATTTTCAAACAGCTCAATAACTTTTGAAATGGGTAAATTAATTTCAACTTCAATTGTATATTTCATAAAAAAGAATTTACTGCTGATTAATATCTT
>JAYWEL010000120.1:0-11000 GCA_043779285.1 Chitinophagaceae bacterium
CCCCAGGTATAATGTACCCACCAACGCATATGCATATGGTAAAAGAAAAACTATCCTGCTTTTAAAAGAAGATTGCCCCAACTCTTGTTTCCCAAAAATTAAATAAACAATGGCATAAAGTAAAGGGTAGCCGGAAAAAAATGCCATCAATTCCATCAGCTGTGTGTATGCAAAAAAACTATTGTCCATTTTATATATTTTCTTAAGCGTATTACTGGCTATGTCGAAATTACATTTCTTTATGAAAGACTTTTCCAAAAATAATATGGATCTGTTTTATACAGCTTTGTCAATATTTAAAAATGTTTCTTCATTTTATACTTATCATGCAAGTAGTGAATTTCCGATATTTCAATTTACTTAGGAATTAATGTCTGATCTCTTTATCTTTCAAACTGTCTCCTTTAAATTTTACTATTAATTGAAAAATATGTTTCGCTTTTTTTGGAAATCATGGCTCAAATTGGCAGGATGGAATACAGATATTCAATTTCCGGCTCACATAAAAAAAATGGTGATCATTGTTGCACCACACACCAGCACCTGGGATTTTCCATTGGGTCTTGCATACCGCAGTGTTTGCCGGATGAAGAATACCCATTTTTTAGGTAAAGCAGAATTATTTAAGAAACCGTTCGGTTTTATTTTCAGTTGGTTGGGCGGTACTCCTGTGGATAGAAAAAGTAAACAGAATGTAGTAGAACAGGTTACTGCAGAATTCAACAAGCATGAAGAATTTATTTTGGCAATAGCTCCGGAAGGCACAAGAAAAAAAGTTGATAACTTAAGAACCGGTTTTTATTTTATTGCGAAGGCAGCCAAGGTGCCAATTTTAATGACCGGTTTGGATTTCGAAAATAAAACATTGGTTGTAGCAGAGCCTTTTTTCCCATCAGATGATGAAGCAGCAGATTTTAAAAAAATTATTCATTTTTTTGGCCCTATAAAAGGTGGAAATGCGGAATTGGGTTTATCTCATTTAATGAATGAATCTGATCAAAATAAGCAGTAGCATGGATTTTAATGAGTTATTACCTCTGCTAAATTTTTGCTAAGTTTAATTTTTTTTAAGCTGGTCTTCTCAGTTTTTTATTCTTAGCCCGTTACATTTGTAAATCTTCGTCCTATGAATGAAGTGAATAATAGAAAGATTGATCAAATTTTAAATTAAAAATTATGAATAGAAAATTATTAGTTGGAGTGGGAATTGTTACGTTATTCTTATTCTCCTGTGTAAGCCGTAAAAAAATGAATGAAGTAGAAACGCAGTATAAAAATCTGACTGGAGCCCATCAACTGTTACAGGCCGACTTTAAAAATTGTGAAGAATCGTTAGCAGATTATAAAAGAAACAAATCGCAAATGGAATCGGAGAATGGAAATTTGAAGAACAGGATTTCTGATTTGAGCAGCCAGGTAGATTTTTTAAAGCAAAACAGTTCAACTGTTCTTAATCAGCTAAAAGATTTATCGGTTGTCACTTCTTCGCAGGCAGAAAGCATTAAAAAATCATTGGAAAATATCGGAGCTAAGGATGATTATATCCGTACGCTTCAATCATCCATATCACACAAAGATTCATTGAACATGGCACTGGTGTTGAATCTTAAAGGAGCATTGGCTGATATCAATGATAAAGACGTAGAAATAAAAGTTGAAAAAGGAGTGGTGTATATTTCTATCTCTGATAAACTGTTATTCAAAACAGGCAGCTATGATGTTACTCCGGGTGCCCTTTCTGTATTAGGAAAAGTTGCTGCTGTATTAAACAATCAACCCAATATTGAGTTTTTGGTTGAAGGCCATACCGACAATGTTCCAATCAAGGGTGGCGATATTAAAGACAACTGGGACCTGAGTGTACTTCGTGCAACCTCTGTTACAAGAGTACTTCAAACAAAATACAATATTGATCCTAAACGTATGACTGCCGGAGGTCGTGGCGAGTATGTACCTGTTGCCAGCAACAGTACAGCAGATGGGAAAGCGGCTAACCGAAGAACCCGTATTGTAATTCTTCCACAACTAGATCAATTCTTCAAGCTGTTGGAAACAAAATAATTTGCTGATTAAATATTTTAAAACCCCATCCACTGGCTAAGGATGGTTTTTTTTATTCCCTGTCGGTTTTACCGGCTATGATTGCTTTTACTCATTGCCGCACCATGGTTTTAGTTTATCTTCATATACATTTTATACTCGCTCAAATCTAAAACTCATATTATGACTACAACTTTTTATATTATTTTTTTTATCGTTTTATTTTTTCTCTGGGGTATTAAAATAGTTCGCCCAACGCACCGGGGCTTAATTGAACGGCTTGGTAAATACAATCGTTTTGCGAACCCCGGTTTTCATTGGATTATCCCCGTTATTGAAAAAATTTACCTGGTTAACGTAACTGAACAAATGGTAGATGCAGAGCCACAGGAAATAATTACGTTCGATAATTTGAATGCCCGGGTTGATGCACAGGTGTATTTCAGAGTTAACTCAGATGAGGAGAGTGTTAAAAATTCTATCTATAATGTAAACAAATACCAATGGCAGATTGTAAATCTTGCCCGAACGACTTTAAGAAATATCATTGGCACATTAACGTTGAAATTAGCAAATAGTGAACGGGGAAAAATTAATTCTGAATTACATAGAACGCTAAAAATCGAAACAAACACTTGGGGTATTGATATTGTTCGAACAGAGTTAAAGGAAATTGACCCTCCCAAGGATGTTCAGGAAACCATGAATAAAGTTGTAAAAGCAGAGAATGAAAAAATAGCTGCCGTAGATTTTGCAACTGCCAGGGAAACACTTGCTGATGGTGAAAAAAGAGCAAAAATAAAAGAGGCAGAGGGTTCTAAGATAGCTAAAATTTTAGTGGCCGAAGGAGAAGCAGAAGCCATCAAGTCAGTGAACCTGGCGGCGGAAGAATATTTTATCGGCAATGCACAAATATTAAGAAAACTGGAAGCCGTTGAAAAAGCCATGGAAAACAATTCCAAAATCATTGTTCCCATGGGGTCTGATTTAGTGAATGTAATTGGTGAATTGGCAGGAATTGTACCTCTGAAAAAATAATAATACTTTCTATCCCTTGGTTTTATAGTAAACCGGAGAAATATTTCCCCGGTTTTTTTATTTATATTAACAAGAACTGGACAGGTTTATGTATTCGTTTATTCAATATCAACTTGGTTACTTAATAAATAAAAATTACTCGCATGAAAAAACTTATACTTTTCCTGTCTATTTCTGCTCTTACAATAATACCATACTCCTGTAACACACTTCAGAAAATTGGAAATTATTTTCTTACAGAACAGGACGCCGTAAGTGCTATCAAGGAAGCCCTGACTATTGGCAGCAAAGCAGGTTCATATATCCTTGGTCAAAAAGGGGCTTTTGGTAAAGAATCCATTATGGCTGCCATTTTTCCACCCGAACTGCAAAAAGTGGTTGGTATTTTACAACAACTTGGATTGAGCAGTGAAATTGATCGTTTTGTAAATACGATGGGCACCGCAACAGAACAAACAGCTCTCAGGTCGGCACCCATTTTTTTAGCGGGCATTAAAAACATGACGGTAAAAGATGCCATTCAAATTGTCAAGAACGGAAATAGTGCAGCGACTGATTTTTTACGGAATTCCATTGGAGATACATTAAGAAAATCTGTGTCACCGGTTATGAATGAAGCCTTGAATGAATACAAACTGGCTGCAGAGTGGAACAAACTGGTAGCACCTGCAAAACTTTTGATGGGTGACAAGCTTAACCTTGATTTGGGAAATCTGATGTCTGGTTTAATAACCAATGCTATGTTTAATAAAATTGCAGAAAAGGAAATGGAGATACGAACCAAAGCAGAAGCAAGAACTTCTGGATTGTTACAAAGAGTTTTTGGTAAGGACTGGAATTGATTTTGTACTAATTTGAGTTTATTGCCTCACCCTCATTTTTAACTCATTCAATTTCACTTGCTGATTTTCAATTTCCACTTTTTGACTTACCTGATCGGCTTTCGTATTGACCAAATCCTGATTTAATTGTTCAATCTTTTTAATTAAGTCGGCTTCTTTATTTTCCAGATTGAGTAATTTTTTTTCCGCCGCTTTCACCGTTTCTTCCTGTGCTTCAATATCCATGTTCAGCTTGTATTCTGCAGTTTCCGAAACAAAACTGTTCAGGAATTTCCTGGCTGCTTTAAATACAGTTGTGTCAGATGTTGGTGAAATAAAACTGTCATACCCTTTACTTACCAACAGATAAAGCATCGATTTATCATTTTCTTTTTTGCTTTTACGATCTACTTTAAAATACAAATCCAGCTTTTGATTGATCATTTCCGGAAGTGCCACTTCATTGAAAATAAAAAATCCTTCCAGTTTATTTTTCTTCCAGAACAATGCACCTTTGGTTTCAGGATCATAACCAATTTCCCTAAGTTTTTTAAGGATTGTACCTTCCGTTACAGTAGTTGAATAGGGAAGTTGTATTAGTAAAGACGGTTGTAGATTGTCTTTATACTTAACCGTTGTTGCCGTGGATTGGGCTAAAGCAATCTGATTAAAAACAAAGATTGACGCAAAGAGTATATATATATTTTTCATGAGTTGATAGATTTATGCAAATTTTATTGCTCAGATTTGTAATATTTTTCAGGATCATTTAAAACTTTTTTCCATTGGTTTTGATGACTCATCTGCCATTTTTTGTCCGGCTGTATTTCCCAGTTTACATTTTTTAATTGTTCTTTTACAAACTCCCGTTGCGCTGGATGAACAAAAAATGGATGCAGGTAAAACCAATCCGTTTCTTTTATCAGGTCATTCCAAAAATCTTCGAAATGGTTGTAGGTTTTCTCAAATAATTTTATTTCGTCCCGGTCATCATCATAAGTGCTGTAACTATAGTAAAATTTAAATGTTGCATTTTCATCCAGCACACGAAAAAGACTGCCTCCTTTTTCTTCCGAACTGATATCGAAGTATAATTCTTTCTTCATGACAACGAAGTTATTTCCTTTACTGCTCCACGCCTTTTAAAGTTACAGCTAATAATTTTTTCGAAGGAAGAAAGAACGGATACATTACCCAAACTCCTTTAAATATATTAACGTGTTAACCGGTAAATTAATACTGCAGTTCGTTTAATTAATTGCGGGTATTCTTTCAGGTTAATGGTTTCCCCAGGTGCATGTGCACCACGGCCAGATGCACCAAGTCCGTCTATACAATCCAGGTAGTTTGCTACGTATGAAATATCACCGGCTCCTCTTGCACCCGGATTGCCTGCTTTTACTTCTCCCAAACCCATGGATAAGCTTACCTCATTAACAACTTTTACCAATGCATTATTCCCTTCGGTTGGTGGCATAGATGGTATGCCATCTGAAAATGAAATGGAGGCCTTGGTTCCCGGAAGATTTTGTGAAACAATCTGTCGCATTTTTTCTCTTGCTTTTTCTTTTTGCACTTCAGATAAAAATCGCAGATCTCCGATAACAACGGTCCTTGGAGAAATGATATTCGTTTTTCCCATGGCAGTGCCTTCTTGTTTCGTATCATCATAATGCACTTCCGATCCGCCAATAAAAACGCCCGGATTGAATGTGAGAAATTCTTCCTTGCTCAATGTTTCCCTGAACGAATTAATGATCCGCGAAGCTTCGTAGATAGAACCGTAACCAGCAGCACCAAATACCCCGGCAGAATGTGCCTGCCGTCCTTCGGTTTCCAGTTTCCAGCCACTGGCTCCACGTCTTGCAGTTGCTACAATACTCATGCTGCTGGCCGTTTCAAATGCCAGGGCCATATCATGCTGTTTGGCCCTTTCTATAAAATCGCCACGGGTAACTTCTCTTGGATGACCCGCATTTTCTTCATCGCCGGTAAAATAAATAGTTATGGAAACGTCATCCAACAATCCGTTTTGCTGCAAGGCTTTTAAAGCAGCAATCACTAATACATCGCCACCTTTCATATCATTAACGCCTTGCCCGGTGGCAGTACTGTCGTTTAAAATAGTATATGGATTCGGAGGCATGTCGGGTTCAAATACGGTATCCAGATGCCCGATCAAAAATAATTTTTTCCCCTTGTTTCCTTTCCGGTATGCCACCAGGTGTCCGGCTCTTTTTACAAAATCAGGCATCGAAATCCATTCTGTTTTAAAACCCAACGATTCCAGTTCTTTACCATAAAGAGCTCCCACTTTCTTAACACCACCTGTATTGTATGTACCGCTATTAATATTTACTGATGCCTCCAGTATTTTTAATGTGGACGACATATTTTCTTCTACCGACTTTATAATATTTTGTTCTGCTTTTGAAAGAGAAGTTTGTGCCACTGAATGAATGCTTATGCAACCTGTTGCAATAAACAATATCAAAATTTTCTTCATCATGTTTTTTTGTTTTTACATACGGAAGATAGGAAAAGAACAATGTTCTTTTCGAAAATTAAAATCAGAAATATTTTATTTTATTTTTTACTCATGAGCAGCCAGCAATGGCACATGTGTATGATAGGCCAGCTTTTTTGTATGCGGCGCATGGTATAATGCTCTTGAATTACTGTGATGCCGAGGAATGGTAATGAGTATATCAATTTTATAATCGTTGATAAACTTGTCTACTGCATCATAAAAATCATTCATGCCGATGAAATAAAATTCTTTTTCGTAATCTACAAACATGGTTTTTATCTTTTCCTTTTCCTGCTGATACTCTTCTGTTACTGAAATATAATGTTCATTGTTGATATTGATTACATGAAGGAAAGGGTTGAACATTTCCAAAACCGATTTTAATAAAGCAACAGGAGTAGTTCTATCTACATCCTTAAACTCAGATGCAAATGCCACATTTTTTATTTGCGAAAACTCCGCATCGTTAGGAATAATCATCACCGGGCAAATTCCCCGGTCTATCATTTTCAACGTATTGCTTCCAATCAGTGTTTGTGCAATGGTAGATTTCCCCGTAATACCCATCGCTATTAAAGTAGCCGTAACCGATTGTGCAAGTTTATCCAGGTTTTCTATCAGGTTACCTCCTGTTTCAATTTCAATTTCAACAGACACTATTCCTTTTTCAATTAATTCCTGTTTAATTGAATTCAAGTATCTAATACTTTCCTCTTTCTCTTTTTCTTCGAAACTATTATGATAAAGTATGACTTGTGCATCCGAAATCCCCGACAACATATGGGCAACATAACGGGCTGCATTTAAAGATGTTTCTGAAAAATCTAACGGAACAATTACTCTGTGCATGGTTTAATGTTTAAGTTTCAATGTTGGATAAATTTACAAAACTTAAATTATCTTATTGAAATATATTTAGCTTCAACATCTGGGAAGCTGCTGATAATTATCAACACGATTTTAATTTTTCCCAATATTAATTCCGCTTAATTCATTAACTTATATAAAGAAGTTTTCCGAACTTGGTCCATATTTTGCTATTAGCACTTACAGAAAATTCATTTTTATATAACTTCAGATCATTAATACTTCTCATGAAAAAATATACGTCAATTGGTTTATTAATTATGGCCATCTTATTTCTGACAGCATGTGCAACGAACCCGGTTACCGGCAAAAGGCAGGTGGTACTGATGTCTGAAGAACAGGAGTTAGAGATGGGAAAGGAAGCAGATCCCCAAATCATTGCCCAGTATGGATTATATCCTGATTCTGTTTTACAAAAATTCATCAATGAAAAAGGGAAGAAGATGGGTGCTATTTCCCATCGTCCGCATCTTGATTATACTTTTCGGATATTGGATTCGGATGTATTGAATGCCTTTGCGTTACCAGGAGGATATGTTTATTTCACCCGAGGCATCATGGCTTATTTCAATAATGAAGCAGAGTTTGCCGGTGTGCTTGGTCATGAAATTGGCCATATTACTGCCCGACACTCTGTTGTTCAACAACGCAATGCCATTCTGGGACAAATCGGTCTTCTTGCAGGTATGGTTATTTCTCCCGAGTTTGCACAATTTGGCGAAGCCGCCTCGCAGGGACTGGGTTTATTATTTTTAAAATTTGGGAGGGATGCAGAAAAACAGTCAGATAAATTGGGTGTTGAATACTCATCCAAAATTGGTTATGATGCAAAGCAGATGGCCGACTTCTTTAATACTTTAGAGCGAATGCAGTTACAAAGCAGTGAATCCAAGTTGCCAGATTTTCTTTCCACTCACCCAAACCCCGGTGACCGTTATACTAATGTGGGTAAACTTGCCAAAGAATGGAAAGAAAAATTAAAACTGACTGATCCGGCAATAAACAGAAATGCATACCTGAAAAAAATTGATGGAATTATTTATGGCGAAGATCCCAAACAAGGTTTTGTTGAAAACAATGTTTTCTATCATCCGGTATTAAAATTTCAGTTTCCTATTCCAGCTGGTTGGGCTTTTCAAAATTCTCCGGATAAATTTCAAATGGCTCCTAAAGATGGCAAAGCCATGATGATGTTAACGCTTGCTACCGGCAAAACATTGCAAGAGGCCGCTAACACTGTTTTGCAACAATATAAATTAACACATGTAGAAACAAGGGAAACAACAGTAAATGGGTTTAAGGCCATTGTCATGATTGCCGAACAGAAAACTGAACAACAAACTATCCGTACGCAATCTTATATTATCCAATATGGAGCACTATTATATCACATGATCGGTGTTTCGGATATCAAAAGTTTTAATGCTAATTCATCCACATTTTCAGGAAGTATGCAAAATTTTAAACCACTTACAGATCTAGAAAAATTGAATAGAAAACCTCAACGGGTTCATATTAAATCAGTAACACAAAACAGTACGCTGGATCAATCTTTACGAAGCTTTAATGTGCTGCAGGCAAAATTGGAAACACATGCCATGTTGAATGGCATGAAACTAACAGATCAGGTTACTAAAGGGACCATGCTCAAGATAATTGCACAGGAAAAAGCTTTTTGATTGTTTTTATTTAAAAAATTCAAACACCCATTGCATAGCCAAGCCGCAAAGATATCCGCCGTATGTACCAATTGCATAACCCAAAACAGCTAATAATACACCCACCGGTGCAAGATATTTGTTGAACGCTGCAGCAACAATCGGTGCCGAAGCTGCTCCGCCAATATTGGCCTGACTACCTACGGCTACAAAGAAGAATGGTGCCCTTATAATTTTGGCAACAATCAACAGAATGACAATATGTGTAGTAATCCATACGGCTCCCATTAAAAATAAAACCGGATTATCGAGCAATGCTTTTAAGTCCATATTCATTCCGATAGTTGCAACCAGAAAATATAAAAACACCGAACCCATATCAGATGCACCCGTGGCTTCTAACTTACGGGCTTTGGTAAACGATAAAAACAAACCCAGTGTAGTGGCAATCAGCAGCAGCCAGAAGAATGAACTGGTTAGTGAAAATTTAGCTGAACCGGGAAAATTTTCCAGGAAAAATTTAGCTATAATATCGGCGCCAAAATGAGAGATTCCTGTGATACCGAATGCAATACCGGCCAAAATGATCCATTCCTTTGTACCTCTTTTTTGCTGAACACTATTTAATTCCAGTGTCTCCATTTTTTGCTCCAATTCTTTAATCGCCGAATTATCAGCTTTCAGCCAACGATTAATTTTTTCGGTATGCTGAGAACCGTAGAGCAATAATCCCATCCATATATTTGCTATAAGTACATCCACGGCAATCATTTGCCCAAACAATGGTTTACTGGCACCAAACACTTCCAGCATAGCGGCCTGATTAGCTCCGCCACCGATCCAGCTTCCCGAAATGGTAGCCAATCCACGCCATACTTCCTCCCCATTTTGCATCAATAAATCCGGCGAAATTAAACCGGTTAATACCATCACAACAGGTCCACCAATCATTACCCCCAACGTACCTGTAAAAAACATGATGAGGGATTTTCCGCCCAGTTTACGAAGGCTTTTTAAATCAATACCTATGGTCAATAAAACCAAACAGGCGGGTAAAAAATAACGGGATGCAACCTTATACAATCCAGAAGTTTCTCCGTTAATAATTCCAAACGTATTAAATAATGCAGGTATGAAATAACAAAGAAGGATGCTTGGAATGACCTTGTAGAATTTAGACCAGAATGGTTTATCGGAGCTTGCTGTATAAAATACAAAAGCAAGAATAGCCATCAGTAAACCCAATACAACGGCGTCATTCGTTATCAAGGCAGTGTTTGTTTCGTTCATACAAAAAATTTAATGACCCAAGATATTAAAAACTATGATGCTGATTGTTTTTCATTTAATACAACTCGTATCAAAAACAAAAACGCTATTTACGTTTCAATGGCTCTAATAAATATTCAAGTCCGTTCAACTTTATTTCATAAATGGTTTGTAATAGTATCCCCAGTTTACCATCCGGAAAACCTTTACGTTGAAACCACTCCAGATAGGAAACAGGCAAATCACAAAGCAACCAGTCTTTGTATTTTCCAAAAGGCATTTTCATTTTTACTAACTGCAGCAATAATTGAGGATCTCCGATCATTTTTATTTTTTATATGAAAGCTCATTCATATTTATTCGAAAACTATTTTACAAACATATTAAATCGCTGCCATCATAAATCGAAATTGGTTTGCGCTTAATAGGTTAATTTTGTACAAACGTAACCAACAGAAAATGGCAAAAACAAAATTGACAATAAACAATAACGGCTCGGTAAAAATTGAAGGTGATTTTGAAATTGTTGACAGGGAAGGGAATGCATATGGCCTGATGGGGCGGGAAGTTGTAAGCATTTGCCGTTGCGGCCATTCAAAAAACAAGCCTTTCTGCGATGGGTCACATAAGGGTCATTTCGAACATGATGCCATTGCTTTTAATCTGCCTCCTAAGAAAGAAGCATAAACTTTTCCCTTTTTATTTTCCGGTTTCTAATTTAGGATTACCAGTTATTTAAGGAATTTATAAAACCGTTCGAGGTCTGCTATTTCAGTA
>JAYWEL010000121.1:0-4608 GCA_043779285.1 Chitinophagaceae bacterium
AAGCATAAACTTTTCCCTTTTTATTTTCCGGTTTCTAATTTAGGATTACCAGTTATTTAAGGAATTTATAAAACCGTTCGAGGTCTGCTATTTCAGTAGTGGTCAGCGTTTCGTTGTTTTCATATTTTACCTGAAGAAATAAAACTGCTTTGTGTTGCGGATATTTCTCCAGTATGGAAGTAATTTTTTTCCCAACGGCTTCGTCTTTTTCATACAATGGTTTGTTGGGTTGAATGTCAGATTTAAACCGTGTTGGTTTTTTTAAAATGATAGCTTCCAGTGTGGCCAGTCTTGCCGCAGGCATGTCTTTTACCTTCAGTGCTTTTTGATACAATCCTTCCAGTTGTTTTTTGCTCAGTCCGCCTCTTTCCAAATACTGATTGGTCAAACTTTTTACAAAACCTGACTCAGGGTATGCTTCCAGGGTTTCTTTCAGCACATCCAATACCACATCCACATCTATTTTTTTTCGTTGCATAATCCTTTTTCTAAAAACTAAAATTACTGATAATCGGTTTGATTTAATGTGATTAAGAATTTTGATACCTTTAGAATTATTAATATAACAAACATGGACCAGCAAATAATTGAACTCTATGATAAGTACACCCACTCCTTACTTAACCGCAAAGATTTTTTTAAACGACTGGCTTTATTAACCGGTGGTACGGCAGCGGCACTTGCCTTAATGCCTATGCTGAAAAATAATTATGCCAATGCGGCCATCACAAAATCAGATGACCTGTTTACCGAGTATGTCAATTACCCCGGTGTTCCCGGAGAAATGAAAGCATATGTGGTAAGGCCAAAAGAAAATAAAAAATATCCGGCCATCGTAATCATACACGAAAACCGTGGTTTGAATGCACATATTGAAGACGTGGCAAGAAGGGCTGCCAATGCCGGCTATCTGGCCATTGCACCCAATGCATTGTCGGCTTTGGGAAAAACTTTTGCCGATGAAGATGAATCGAGGAAAGCTTTTTCGGAACTGAAGGCACCCGATAATCTGACCAATTTCATAAATGCGTTCGACTACCTGTCTACCCGGAAAGATTATAACGGCAAAGCAGGTTGTGTTGGTTTTTGCTGGGGAGGTGCCATGGCAAATAATCTGGCTGTCCATGTTCCTTCCTTAAAAGCCGCCGTAGCTTTTTATGGCAGTCAACCAAAAGCCGAAGATGTTGCAAAAATAAAAGCCGCCATACAAACACATAATGCCGGGTTGGATGAACGCATCAATGCCGGTATTGCAGCCTACGAAGAAGCGATGAAAAATAATAATATCCGGTTCGAATCTTATTTATACGAAAATGTCAATCATGCATTTCATAACGATACATCACCGACCAGGTATAATGAAGCTGCCGCCAAATTGGCCTGGCAACGAACCCTTGATTTCTTTAAAAAATATGTGAATTGATATCGTTTATTTTTTTTCATTCAAGAGGCGGTCGAAATGTTTTCTAAAAAAAAGCATTTGGTAATCAATAGATACATTCCAGTATAAAAAATTATGACCACCTGGCCGTTCAATATAGTCGTGTGGGATTTTAAGTTTGATCATTTTTTCATGTACCGCTTTATTCATTGGCAATACCCGATCCTCAGTGCCGCAATCAATAATAATGGCCAGTGAATCTTTGGGAGAATGATCAATCAGGTTCAATACACTCCAGTCGTTCCAGTATTTTTTATTCGCAGCTGTATCACCTAATCTTTTTTCTACATCATAGCCTTTTTTAATCACTGAAACATGGAGGGCTCCGCTGGTAGATCCGCAGGCACTGAATGTTTCGGAATGACGGAAAGCAATAAATAACCCGCCGTGACCGCCCATACTCAAACCAGTAATGGCCCTGCCTTTCCGGTCCTTGATGCTTTTGTATTTCGAATCCACATATTGAGGCAATTCGGTACTTACAAAAGTTTCGTACCGGAAATTACTATCAATCGGGCTATCAAAATACCAGCTGGTAAATCCTCCGTCCGGACAAACAATCATCATCTGATTTTCATCGGCCAGTTGTTGAATATGTGGAACTTTTAATATCCAATTGGAGTAATTTCCAAATGCGCCATGCAATAAATACAAAACCGGAAATGGCTTTGAGCTTTTATTGTAAGATGCGGGACGAATTACTATGGTCTTAATATTCTTGTGCATACTATTGCTGTACACGTTGATTGTATCAACCGTTGCGGCTTCGGCATAAACAACAAGCATTAAAAAACCAAGGAAGGAAAAAACTCTTTTCATGTTTTTACGAATTTGAATTGAAGATAGAAAATGGAATTAAGTATTTGAGAATAGTATTTATTTGATTTATACAAAAAAGTAAAACCCATTCATTGAAAAAAGCTTGAAAATAAAAATTATTTTTAGGAATTCTCTTTCACAAAAAAGGCCTGTGCTGCCACAAACCTTTTTTATATTATACCGCAGAAAAGCGCATTGGACTATTTACTGTTTATAAGCGGTATTATTTATTAATACAGAAATTAAATTGTCTCTACACTTCGTTCTACAAAGGCAGTCAGGTCGGCGCCTTTCAGCATGCCCTGAGCCAGCAAAGCCAAATCGAATGCCTGTTTGGCCATGGTTGTTTGCTTGTTTTCATCTGCCTGCAAAATTCTGCTTACCACATCGTGGTTGGCATTGATGGTCACCTTGTAACTGTCGGGCATTTCACCAAAAAACTGCATGCCATTATTGCCCCCCATTTTCGACATATCCTTCATCCGTCGCATCCACTCATCCATACTCACCATCACCGGCATACTGTCTGCATGCTGACTATCAATCTCCACTTTCATAGCCGGATTATTAATAGCCGTTTCAAAAATCGATTTAAGTTTAGTTGTTTCTTCTTCGGTCAACACATGTGCCTGTGTATCTTCTTTTACAATCAGTTTGTCCAGCACATCCGAATCAACTCTTTTCAGCGAGGTCTTTTCCAACTTCATTTCAATGTTCTGGATAAAGTGTGTATCGATCGGTGAATTCATCAGCAACACATCATAGTCTTTCTTATTCGCCGCTTGTACATAACTGTGATTCAATTCTGCATCCAGGGTGTATAGGTAAACCAGGTTACCTTCCTTATCGGTTTGAAAATCCTTCACTTTTGCTTCATACTCGGTCAGGGTAAAACTTTCCTTATTGGTATTTGTCAGTAATAAAAAATCTTTTGCTTTTTCATAAAATTTTTCATCCGAGATGGCACCGTATTTTACAAACAATCCAATATCGCTCCATTTTTCATTGTACGCTTTACGGTCTGTTTTAAATAATTCATTCAGCTTGTCTGCTACCTTACGGGAGATATAACTGTTGATCTTTTTTACATTGCTATCTGATTGCAAAAACGAACGGCTTACATTCAACGGAATATCCGGAGAGTCAATTACACCGTGCATCAGCATGAGGAACTCCGGAACAATGTCCTTCACTTCATCGGTAATAAATACCTGACGGCTGAACAGTTTGATTTTGTTCTTCTGGATTTCAAAATCATTTTTCAGCTTTGGGAAATACAAAACACCTGTCAGGTTAAACGGGTAATCCACATTCAGATGAATCCAGAAAAGTGGATCTTCTGAAAATGGATACAGTTCCTTATAAAAATCCAGGTAATCTTCATCTTTTAAATCGGCTGGTGCTTTGGTCCATATAGGATTCGGGTTGTTGATGATATGATCCACCTCGATCGATTTATATTTTGGCTTACCATCGGCATCTTCTCCATCCGGTTCCGAAGTAGTTCGGGTGCCAAACTGCACTTCTACCGGAAGAAATTTAGCATACTTATCTAAAATACCTTGTATGCGTTGTTTTTGTAAAAACTCTTCCGATTCTTCGTTGATGTAAATAATGACATCAGTTCCTCTTTCGGTACGGCTGCCTTCACTTATTTCGAAAGAAGTACTTCCATCACAAGTCCATTTGGCGGCTTCCGAACCATCTTGATAAGACAATGTTTGAATCTCCACTTTTTCAGCTACCATAAAAGCTGAGTAGAATCCCAATCCGAATCGGCCAATAATTTCATTAGCATCTTTGGCCTCCTTGAATTTATCCATGAACTCGGTTGCACCCGAAAATGCCACCTGATTGATATATTTCTTGATCTCTTCTGCTGTCATACCCAATCCATTATCCGAAATGGTCAGGGTTTTAGCGGTTTCGTCAATTGCAACAGTGATTTTTAAATGGCCCAGTTCGTTTTTGTAATGTCCAAGTGAAGCAAGTCTTTTTAGTTTTTGCGAAGCATCTACTGCATTACTCAATAACTCCCGTAGAAAAATTTCATGATCGGAGTATAAAAATTTCTTGATTATCGGGAAAATGTTCTCGGTGTTAATGGAAATGGATCCTTTCTCTTGTATCATATGTTTATTAATATTTTTTGAGTTCGACTGAGCATTCATCAAGACCTGTTCCAAAAGGCTTATTCTTGTCAGATTGACAGAAAAAACGTAATCCTTTTTTATTCTTCTATTAAATAATAAATTATACCATCTTGATTTACTAAATAGTCCAACGCCCGCCTGACCGGACGGGCAGGGACTATGTGTAAATCTTAGATGGTATTATACCGCAGAAAA
>JAYWEL010000122.1:0-10931 GCA_043779285.1 Chitinophagaceae bacterium
ATGGGATTTATTGATATATTTTCAGTTTCTGATTTGATGTGTTGAAAATAATGCGATTGATTGTATCCAAGATCACTATTTGAAATAAAAATAAATGATGAACTATTCCAGGCAGGCAACCCGGTTGCTGGTATAAAAGCCACCCGCCAATAGTAAACCCTGTTATCTACAAAACTGATTCCCGGATTAAATTCTAAAAGTCCACCAACTGAATTTATGGTCTGCGTGATTTTTGACGGTGAGTTGAATAATTCTGTAGTATCCATTTCCATTCTATACTGCTTGATGGTACTAAAAGGATTTGCAGTAGATGCAGTCAGTTTTATTCCCTGTTTATTGATGATGGCAAAATTTGATGGATAAACAGGCCTGGCTTCGTCTTCATAAATAATGATGGTCTTGGTAATGGAGTTATTGGTTTCAAAAAGTTCGTCTACCGCATTATTTGCATCTACTGTTATGGTAATTTTATTGGTTCCTTTATCCCTGTTCCTGTCAACCGCAATTGTATAAGACAAAGAATCGATATATCTGATACCCGGAATGGTATCACTGAAAAGAATGGCTATGCTTGCATCTGGATATTGACGCTTCACTTCCACAACAATTTTCTTATTTATTGCCTTGCCAATATTCATGAATTTGGCATCTACTTTAAAATTGGCATCTGCAATGGAAACAAAATTGGGAGATACTTTTACCAATTGATCTTCGATGACATAATCCGGTTTTTTCTGTGGATTCACAACCAATGCCGGATCGCCATGTATGGCCAATTGTTCAACATGAAACCGGGCAAAATAATCAGCTTGCGAAGCTATGTTAAACACCTGAACGATGGTTTCTTTCATTATTTCGCCAAACGACTTTCCATACTGACTGTTAGCAAATGCCTTGTATGCATTGGTATTTATCAGATTAAGATAATGTACAATACCAAAATGTGTACTGGCCAAAAATGCAATGGAGCCCCGATCCTGTGCCAAAACCCATTGTTCAGACAGCGTTTCTTTAACCTGTAACCTGGCCAGATTGAAATTATAAAAATTCCCGGCATTACATCCTAAAGCAATAAAGAATGGGTACTTTCCCGGATTATTATAATTAACTGGATTATCAATATTATATTCAAAAGTAGTAGCAGATGAATGACCAAAATAGGTCATCAGGTTAATGCCTTCAGCAAACAAATTATTTAATTCGGTACTCTTTAAAAGGTCCACTGAATTGGGTGTGCCTTTAGCAAATAAATGAACTTTTGCACCATAGAAAGTATCGATGGCTATTATCTTGTAATTCTGCATGTAATTATAAAGTATAGTACCCAATGTTAAATCACTGGCACCAACTATATGCACTATGTTTTTCATCCAGGCCTTATCCTGAATTAATGGCGAAGGACTTGCCTGAACAGCTTCGAAATCTTTTACTTTTTTTAAATAAATGGCAACCTCGGAAGCATTGATAACTGATAACCGGCCAATAGGAATTAAAGGCATACTCGTACCCGGTACTGATGTAAATAAATTATCGGATGCCGGAGAACCAAACGTTGGAACCATTCCCAGTATTTCCACATTCGGATTCGATTCATTATACCGGTAATTGACATAGGTAACACCTTTGCCAATTAAGAAAACATTTTTTACCGGTTTTAAAAAATTTGTATTGGCATATAAAATAAAATTCCGAATGGCTGAAGGATGTTTTTTAATACCAAATGCAAACTGATCTACTAATTCATCGATCAGATATGTTTTTGCAATATGGCTTCCACCCGTTACAGAACTTCTGTAAGCCCGATATTCTTCTACCGGATTTGTTCCATTAGCACCCGCAAAAAGATTGGGATGCGAAATGATCAGATAATCTCCCTGGTTTGCAACAGTTGTATAATTAATAAAATTCCTTCTGGTGAAAGAATTGACCGAATTGATATTTGAAACTTCCTGACCTACCAAAACAAGATTCCGCTCTACAGCAGATGGATCTAGCTTAACTTTTATTAAACCCAAGTTGGACGTATCGGCTACATACCTTTTCCCATTGCTGATATCATATAAAACAGGTTTTGCAATACCATATTTAAGTCCGGTAATTTCTAAATAGTTGCCGGCTATATTTGCCGGAAGTTTAAAAAAGAAATTCCGCTCTCCTCCAAAATTAAATTGCCGGGAATACTCCAATTCATATTGAGCGACAGCTATTCTATCATTAGGTTCTGCGGTTCTATTTATTATATTGACCAGCACATTACTGCTAATAATAGTACTAAGAGCAATTGTATTATCCACTTTTGTATAATCAAAATAATCCAACGGATTATTAGCCACTGTATCCCCATTGATAACTACGCTAAGAAACCGCGTATTATTCGCATTGCCGGATGAATTAATTCTAAATCGGGGTGCCGGACCAGAACTGTTTACAAATAAATTATTGTGTACAATTGACCGTGTTTGACCCCCTCCCAGATCATTCGAAGCAAATCCTTCGCCTTTATCATAAGCAGATGAATACACATACTCGCCAACAACAGAAGCATAACCACTATTAATTCTTTCCCGAAAATAATTACCTAATACATGGGTAAAATAAGTGTCCGGTAATAACGTATTGCCAGCAATATTATTTGTGGCGGGTCTAAGTCTTAAATTTTGAGTAACTGTGGTATTAACCGTTAAAAAAAATGCTGCGGTATCTGTTTGCAGGCTCCACTTTTTATTTAACTGATAATCGGGAATAACAAATAATTCATTATCCGGAATACCATCATTCATTTCTCCCCAAAATTCTATATAATCATTAACCCCCATTACTCCAGTTGAAATCGTAGTATAGATCGGTACCTGTTTACCATTTCGCCACAACTGAAACTGATCTGCAGAAGTAGAGCCAATGCCTAATGAAGAAAGTGATGACTGGCTGATGCGGTATAATCCAGTTGTTGATACCTTGAACTTAAAATAGGTTTTTGAATAATCAATCCATGCATTATTAAAACTCTGCGCAACCGTGATTGTTGATAGCGTAATAAAAATTAATATGGATAATAAAACTCTTTTCATGTAAAACTTTTTGTCAGGGATTCGAACCATTATTTTTTCTTTTCATTTGACATATTTATTTTCAAAGAAAAAACATGTGTGAATAATGGATTTGATTGATTGGCCAGATTGGTAAATGCATAATCAATGCTTAGGTTTGAAATCTTAAAACCTGCACCGGCTGCCGGCTGATAAATCCAAACTTTTTTCTGATTCACCGTATCGCCATCTGCCAGTGCCTGTTGAAAATTATTTACACCCGCTCTCAGAAAAAACACATTATTCATATTTAATTCAAATCCTATTTTAGGGTCTGCTGAAACGGGAGCAGCACTTATCAGGGTATTTCTTTGGCCATCAAATGTCAAGTCAAAATTTGCTTCAGCCAATAAACTCATTTTCTTACTTAATGTAAAATCACGGGCAATACCCAGAACCAACCTTGGTGCTGTAAGTTCTGTAGACTTCACCGGTATTTCATTATTCGTCAGGTAAAGAACTTCTTTTTCTTTTTCTGTAAAATTAAATGCCCAGGCATTGAAGGTTGTTGTAATATCACGGGCTACAATTCCAAATCGCCAATTATTATGCATTATCTGTAAACCCGCATCCATCCCAAATCCCCATGACTTGGCAAATTTGCCTACATTTCGATGAATCACTTTCGCATTAACCCCAAAATGAACATTTTTTTTTTCACTTTCTTTTAGTTTTTGTGCAAAAGAAAGCAGGAATCCATAATCGGCCGATGAAAATGCTTTGATATTATTGTAGTTAATTGACCCATCCGGTTCAACAAGGAACAGCGTATTCATGATATCGTCAACAGCAAAACGCAAAGCGGTGAGTCCGATGGTTCTTTTATTATTGGCCAAAGGAAAAGCAATACTCGCATAATCGTATTTACCTATACCGGCAAAATATTCGGCATGCATCAAATTCAGATTGGGATGATCTTTTACACCCACCAATCCTGCAGGATTCCAATAACCGGCAGTACCATCCATAACAGAAGCCACCTGTGAACCTCCCATAGATAACCCTCTGGCACCTGCACCGATATTTAAAAACTCATTCGAATACTTTCGGAATTGAGTGAACCCGCAAATACAAATTAGATTCAGGATAAGGGCCAGAAAAAATCTAGTTAATGTCATTAATAAAATTTTCAAATAAGATATTGATTATGGCTTTTTCTGTTTTATATGATTAGTTCAAAATAACCAGACAGGTATAAAAATACATAGATATATCTGATTAAAAAACTATTGAATATTAACGGAATAAGCATAAAATTATTGCTTATAATCCCCTCCAGACCCATTTCTGGATTACATTTGCTGAAACCTTTGATACAAATGAATCTGATTGAAGAATTACAATGGCGTGGCATGATTCAGGACATCATGCCAGGCACCGAAGAACAACTGCAAAAAGAAATGACCAGCGGCTATGTTGGCTTCGATCCTACGGCTGACAGTCTGCATATTGGCAACCTGGTTCCAATTGTTCTATTAGTACGATTACAAAAAGCCGGTCACAAACCGATTGCATTGATTGGAGGTGCTACCGGAATGGTTGGTGACCCCAGTGGAAAAACTGAAGAACGTAGTTTATTGAATGAAGAAACCTTAGAAAAAAACCAGGCAGGCGTTAAAAAACAGCTTGAAAAATTTCTTAACTTTGATAGTTCTTTGCCCAACGCTGCAGAGATGGTCAATAATTATGACTGGTTTAAAAATTTCAATTTTCTGGATTTTATCCGTGATATTGGTAAACATATTACCGTCAATTATATGATGGCGAAGGATAGTGTAAAAAACAGAATTAGTGGCGATACCGGAATGAGTTTCACCGAGTTCAGTTATCAATTGGTTCAGGGTTATGATTTTCTTTGGCTATATCAAAACAAAAATTGTAAGCTGCAGATGGGTGGCAGCGACCAATGGGGCAATATTGTTACTGGTACGGAATTAATCAGAAGAAAAGTTTCCGGTGAGGCTTTCGCATTTACCTGCCCGTTAATAAAAAAAGCAGATGGCGGGAAATTTGGAAAAACTGAAAAAGGAAATATTTGGTTAGATCCGGAAAAAACATCGCCGTATCAATTCTATCAGTTTTGGTTAAACGCCGGTGATGATGATGCAGAATCCTGGATAAAGACATTCACTTTTTTATCAAAAAATGAAATTGATTTACTTATTGCAAAACATCAGGAGGCTCCACACATACGGTCTTTACAAAAATGCCTTGCCGAAGAATTAACTTGTTTTGTACATAGTAAGGAAGATTTTGAATTTGCCTTGAAAGCTTCCGAAATATTATTCAATAACGATACGGCAGAAATCTTAAATAGTTTGAATGAAAATCAATTGATGCAGGTTTTGGATGCGGTACCTGCACATGAATTTTCGAAAGCACAAATCACTCAATCCGTAGATATTGTAAGCCTTTTGGCTGACAGTAAAATATTCCCCAGCAAAGGTGAAGCCCGAAAAACGGTACAAGCCGGTGGAGTGTCAATAAATAAAATAAAGATTGAATCAATAGATGAGACTATTGACACAAGCAGATTGATGCACGGAAAATATTTGTTGGTTCAAAAAGGGAAAAAGAATTACTACCTAATCAAAGTAGTTTAAAATAAAAAATCGGATGATGTAAATCCGGTTTTTTATTGTACAGATTTATTTACATTAATCAATCTGTATGAACCTGTTTTTCAATAACAGATCCAATGAAAGATTCACGTAAAAATTTTCTTTCTTTTACCAGATATCCATTGCCGTGTTCGCAGAAATGCACTTTCAAATTTTGAATACTGATGGGGTTTCCTTCTGGTATATCGGCGATATTAGAATGTAAAATTTCATGTCCGTCAACAATCATTACCAACCCACTACCAATCGCTTCCATCTTATTTCCATCTACAATCAACATACCGGTATCTTCTCCCAAACCAATACCAATACAGGATGGATTTGAAGCTACTGCTTGAGCCAATCTTCCAAAACGTCCTCGTTTTTCAAAGTGAGAATCGAAAATCACTTTATCCATGAACCCTAAGCCTGTCGTAATTTTTACTTCACCTTTCAAATGAGCACGGGTTGCATTTCCTTCATAGATCATGGTATTGCTCATGGCCATGGCGCCGGCCGATGTTCCTGCAATAATGAACGTTTCATCTTGATAACGATCATGAATAACTTGCAAGAAATCAGTTCCACCAAATGTCGCACTTAACCTTAATTGATTACCACCACTGAACATCACTGCATCGCAGTTTCTGATACGGTCAAGATAATCCGGTTTGTTTGCATCTTCCCTATTGCGGATATGCATTACGCCTACATTGGTACAAGCAATTTTACCAAATGCATCCAGATAATTATTTCCCACTTCATTAGGAATCATAGAAGCCGTTGTGATGACTTCTATTCTGGCAGAAGGGCCTCCTGCTTCTTCTACAAAACGGCTAAGAATACCCAATTCAAAAAAGTTCAGATTGTTCCGGTAAATCTCCCCTTTTTCCAGGTCCGTTCCCTTGTCTTCAGCTCCACCAATTGCAATAAGTTTTCCTTTAGGATGCGACATGTAATCGATTTTCGTTGATGCAAATTTAGAACAAAACTAACTAACCTCTTATTTCAGGTAAATCTTATCTTTTTAATTTAATTAAGTTTTTACAAATTCTTTTATCGCAGTTACCAATACATCCAGGTCTTTGGTAGTTGTATATACATTGGGCGTAATGCGTACTCCCTTGATATTCTCCCATTCAATAGAAACCGTGTGTATCTTATATTTATTCATTAAAAAAGAATCCAGTTCAGAAGGCTTTTTATTTTTAATGGCTACATTTCCAATTGCACAACCCCATTCAGGTTTTAAGGACGTATTCAATACCACTTCAGGTAAATCTTTTACCCGTTCCATCCAGTAATTTTTCAGATAATACAACCGCTTTTGTTTTCGTTCAATACCAATCATATCATGAAATTCCAATGCTTTATTGATTGCTTGTTCAATAAAGAATGGTCTTGTTCCCAGGTGTTCGAATTTCCTAATATCATTTTTTAATGGGTCATCAGAAGCAAAGAGCGGATACAGATCTTTGATCATATCTTTTTTTACATACATCAACCCGGTTCCAATGGGAGCAAAAAGCCACTTGTGTAAACTGCTTGCAAAATAATCACACCCAAGATCCGGAATTTTAAAATCGAAATGAGCAAAACTATGCGCACCATCTACCACAATTTTTATTCCCCGTTTTCTTGCTTCGTCTGCTATTTTCCTAACTGGTAAAATTTGTCCATTCCAGTTAATGATATGCGTAATGTTAACGGCTTTTGTTTTTGTTGTAAATGCATTTACATAACTGCTTACCAGATAGCTTTCATCTTCACTCGGCAAATCCAGGCTAATCCAAACTATTTTTATTCCATCCCTTACCTCTCTTTGTTTCCATGCATTGATAATATTCGGATAATCTTGTTTTGCAACCACTACTTCATCTCCGGCTTTTAAAGTCAAGCCAAAAATGATGGTCTCCAATCCTTCGGATGCATTTCGGTTCATGGCAATTTCCTCTTCACTGCATCCGGCAACATCAGCTAATTTTTTACGCAGTTTTTCTCTCCCCATATCCAATATTCGCCACATGTAATAACTGGGAGCTTCGTTGCTATAATCATAGTATCGTTTCATGGCTTCTTGTACCGATTTGGGTGCTGGAGAAACACCTCCATTATTCAGATTGATAATAGTTGAAGAAACGGTAAACGATTGCTGAATATAATACCAGAAGTCTTCTTCGCTTGCCAAATCATCCGGTGAAATATTTTTGGCATCGCTTAAGGCATGTTGCAGATTACGGCTCCATGCTGGCTTTGCAAAGGCAGATAAAAAAGCCGTACCGGAAATCAATCCGGTTTTTTGCAAAAAATTTCTTCGATTAAATGCTGTCATGGTTCATTATTGTTACTTTAAATGTACACTAATGCATACTATCGCTTTTGAATTTTCAAACAATATATCCAAACAGGTTATTATCCTTACTCAATTCAGTATAATTAATCTGGCAGGTATTCAGTTTCATTAATAGTTCATTGTAGTCCTCTTTACTCTGCAGTTCAATACCTACCAGTGATGGCCCCGATTCTTTATTGTTCTTTTGCATGTACTCAAACCTTGTGATATCATCAGTGGGACCCAAAACATTATTGACAAATTCTTTTAAAGACCCTGGCCGTTGTGCAAAGTTTATCAGGAAATAATGCTTGAGCCCTTCATACTGTAAGCTTCTTTCTTTTATCTCCTGCATACGGTCAATATCGTTGTTGCTGCCGCTGACGATACAGACAACATTTTTCCCTTTTATTTTTTCGGCATAATCATCCAAAATAGTAATGGATAATGCACCCGCAGGTTCTACTACTATTGCATCTTCATTATACAGTTTCAGAATGGTAGTACAAACTTTCCCTTCCGGAACAAGCTGCATATCATCCAATATTTCTTTACAAATTTCAAAAGTCAGATCGCCAACTCTTTTTACGGAAGCACCGTCAACAAAGCTTTCAATATTATCCAGTGTAACCGGGTAACCATTTTTCAAAGCTTCAAACATAGAAGGAGCTCCTTCAGGTTCCACTCCAATGATTTTAGTTTTTGGTGAATATGTTTTTAAATAGGAGCCCACACCTGCACACAAACCACCACCACCAACGGGTATAAATACAAAATCAAGGCCTCCTCCTACTCCCCCAATGGGGGAGAGATATGAACTCTTTTTATAATCACTTTCCAAAATATTATTGAATTGTTCTAACACTTCAACAGCAACTGTACCCTGGCCTTCAATGATTCGAAGATCATCAAAAGGGGGAATAAAGATCATTCCATTTTCTTCAGAAAATTTCTTTGCAGCCACAGCGCAATCGTCAAAACTGTCACCTACCAATTTAATCTCTACAAAATCTTCACCAAACATTTTGGTCTGTTTAATTTTTTGCTTGGAAGTAATTAACGGCATAAATACAACCCCTTTTGTATTTAACTTTTTACAACTGTAGGCGAAACCCTGCGCATGGTTACCTGCACTGGCACAAACTACACCTTTTTGTAACTGTGCATCGGAAAGCATACTCATCATATTGTATGCTCCACGTAATTTATAACTACGTACAATTTGCAGATCTTCTCTTTTCAAAAAAACATTGCAGGCATATTTTTTTGAAAGGTTTGAATTGTATTGTAAAGGCGTTTTCGTGACAATTTTTTTAAGCCTTTGTGCAGCTCCTGCAAAATCCAAAGCCCCACCTAACGAACTTCGTTCCCAACCTTCGCTTTGCCCGGTTGCCCCGAAGGGGAGGACTTTAGAGTCTGCTATTTTGAAATTTGTTTTATTCATTTGATGAATAGTAATTTTTTAAGCAACTGTCTCAGTTTCTTTTTTCTTTTCAGTTTTCGCTGGTTGGTTCTCCGGACGAAGTGAGCGAACTATCTTACCAGCCTTCCACAATTCACTTTCCCGTAGTTCTTTCAATTCCGCTTCCAGTTTCTCCCGATAATCCGGTTGCGAGTTTGAATCTATGGAACGCTGACTTTCCTTGCCACTGGCAACACTTTCATACAAATCATTAAACACCGGCAGTGTAGCATCACGGAATTTTTTCCACCAATCTAATGCACCACGTTGTGCAGTTGTAGAGCAGTTTGCATACATCCAGTCCATGCCATTTTCAGCAACCAATGGCATCAGGGATTGGGTTAACTCCTCTACTGTTTCGTTAAACGCCTCTGAAGGTGAATGTCCTTTGGAACGCAACACATCATATTGTGCCGCAAAAATTCCCTGGATGGCTCCCATCAAGGTTCCTCTTTCACCTGTCAGATCGGAATACACTTCTTTTTTAAAATTGGTTTCAAAAAGATAACCACTACCAATGGCTATGCCCAGTGCTGCAACCCTTTCAAAAGCCCGGCCTGTTGCATCCTGATAAATAGCGTAGGAACTGTTCAGCCCACGTCCCTGTAAAAACATTCTTCGCAAAGAAGTACCGCTTCCCTTTGGAGCCACTAAAAATACATCCACATCCTTCGGAGGTTCAATACCTGTTTGATTGTTAAACGTGATACCAAAGCCATGAGAAAAATATAATGCCTTACCGGGAGTTAAATATTTTTTTACGGTAGGCCACATAGCCAATTGTGCTGCATCACTTAACAAATAGCATATGATCGTTCCTTTTTCCAGGGCTTCTTCAATTTCAAATAGTGTTTCACCCGGTACGAAACCATCATTAACAGCTTTATCCCAACTTTTAGAATTCCTGCGTTGACCAATAATAACATTGATACCATTATCCCGTTGGTTCAGTGCCTGACCAGGCCCCTGTACACCGTAACCGATGACTGCTACGATTTCATTTGCTAATACTTCCTGTGCTTTTGTCAGCGGAAATTCTTCACGGGTTACTACGTTTTCTTCAACGCCACCGAAATTTAATTTTGCCATATTCTGATTTTTGCCCCCAACCCCTAAAGGGGTGTGAGGAAGATTAAAAATTATTGTTTGTTTTTTATTTATGTTTCCCGCTTTTGAATTTCTATTTAGCTTTTCTTGCGTCGCACTCTTGTACGTTCGGTAATTCTATTCATCTTTTCTGCCTCATCCTCCATCTCCTTCTCCTTCCCCAATAGGGAAGGAGCGGTGCTGCATCTATCTAATGAGCATTCGGTTCTTCCACATCATCTATTGAATATATAACCATCACTAATCAATCATTCACTTAATAATAAACCTTTTCAACAAGCTGGCCTTGTGCATTGATGGCTTCCCCCCGTCGGGGGAAGTCGGAAGGGGGCCGGACTCCTACA
>JAYWEL010000123.1:0-4575 GCA_043779285.1 Chitinophagaceae bacterium
TGGAAGGATTGATTTTATGGAATGGATTTGTCCGAGGCCCTAAAGCAGCACCGGGGAATTATGTTGCTAAATTCAAAAGTGGAAATGATTCTTCTGAAGTTTCATTTACCATTTTGGCCGATCCTAATTTTAAAACTTCTCAGGCCGAGTATGAAAATCAGTTCAATCATCTGATAACCATCCGGGATAAATCTTCGGAGATGATGAAGGCGATAAAAAACATCCGGGAACTTCGTCAGCAGATGAATGAATTCAGTACAAGAGTTGGAAAAAATTTACCAAAAGAAATAAAACAGCAGATCGATACGGTCAATAAGCAAATGACGGCTGTGGAAGAAGCCTTGCACCAAACCAAGGCCAAAAGCGGACAGGATGTATTGAACTTTCCGATCAAACTGGATGATAAATTATCGAGTATCTATAACGCTTCAGCAGCCGGGCAATCGGATATTTCTAAGCAAACCAAAGATGCCTACAATGAGCTGGTGGTGCTGATTGACGAACAACTGAATAAGTTGAAAAAAATAATGAGCGATGATGTAGGCAAACTAAATCAGCTCATACATGAAAAAACGTTGCCAGTGATTGGGGTGAAGAAGGATTAAAATATAAAATGAAAAAAAAGGTTGTTTCGCCACATGCGGGACAACCTTTTTAATTATAATTTCTTTTGTCATGTATAAAAAAATTATCTTAACTCTACAATGCGGATCAAATGGAAATATTTCTTTCTGTTTATTTTTTTAGCAGGCTGCAAAAATAATACTGATCAGACTGTTGAAAAAGATTTGCCTTTATTTTCCGAGCCTCTAACTGTCCCTTTGAATTTATCAGGAGGCTATGCTGTAAACCTATTAACCGGCGATTCCATATTACCATTGATCAATTCTCTTGGAGATACGGTTCAAACGGGCATTTCTCAATCCTTAAAAGCATCCGCAGCAGATGCCAAAAAAATTAGTAAGCCCAATATCATTCAAGTAGTTATTCAGTCAAAAGAATTGAAAAGAACGAATATTCATCGTGTTGAGGAAAAACTTAAAATCATTTCTGGAGATACTGTTGATCTTCAAGATATCCAAGAGATTATAAATCCAGGAACTATAATAAATGCTACCGGGCAAACAAAGCCCATGCATGAACCACAACCGGTAAAAACATTTGCACTTCGTTTTAGAGATGGAGCTACTTCAAATATTCAATACCTCGAGATTGGCCAGGGACTAAGTTATTCTTTTGTGCCTTCCATCCTGATTGATAGAAACGGATATTTATGGTTTGGGGTGGATGGTAACGGACTTTGTAAATATGATGGAATCAGCATAACTAATTATACACAAAAAGAGGGCTTGCCAAATAATAATGTTTTATCGCTTGTTGAAGATAAAAGAGGAAATATCTGGATTGTTACTGATGGAGGACTTTGTGTGTTTGATGGAAAAAATATAACACAATACACAAAGAAAAATGGATTCTCCGGCAACACAATTAGTTCGGTACATAAAGACAAAAAAGAAAATATTTGGATAATTGGCAGCGAAATTTCCGGAATCAGGTTTGATGGGAAAAATTTTATACAGTTTGCTAACGGGTCAAAATTTTCAGAGGAAATTTTAAATCCTTTTTTTGAGGACAGCCATGGTTCTCTTTGGTATAAAACAAAATCCGGTATTGGAAAATTTGAAGGGAAAAAGTTTATCAACTATCCGATTCGAAAAAATAAAAAGGATACATCCAATTATAAAATGATTGAGGATAGCAATGCTAATATTTGGGTTGCTTCAGTTTTGGAAGGGATATATAGATATGATGGGAAAAATTTTATACAATATTTTGATAAAGAAGGCTTGTCTGGAAATGTTATTACCTCATTCATTGTAGATAAAAATGCTAACATATGGATTGGTACCCGGTATGCAGGTATTATTAAATTTGATGGAATAAATTTCACTACTTATAGTATAGAAGAGGGGTTGACAAATAATTCAATAACCCAGATGGTTGAAGACAATGCTGGTAGTATCTGGTGTAGCACAGAAGGAGGAGGAATAATTAAGCTGGATGATGATAGTTTTAAAGAAATTATTAAGATGGAAGATTTTGGTAATAGCAGGGTTCGGCCTATTATGAAAGACTGGGAAGAAAATTTATGGTTTGGTACAGAGGCCGGCATTATATATAAGTACGACAGAAAAAGTATTAAAACGTATAAGAGCAAAGTTGCTTTACCATCACAAGGACTTAGATCTATACTTGCTGATAAAAAAGGAAATCTTTGGTTTGGTTATACAGATAATGGAGGGTTATTAAAATATGACGGCAAACAATTTTTACATTTCACTGCATCAAGTGGTATCAGGGGAAATAATATTATGTCCATTCTTGAAGACAGAAACGGTGTTTTATGGTTGGGTACTTATAGCGGAGGCATTAACAGGTTAGAAGGAGATGCAATTACTTATTATAGTGAAAAAGAAAAATTTTCCAGTAAGAATGTTTATACAATTCTGGAAGACAAAAAAGGAAATCTTTGGTTTGGAACAAATGGCGGTGCTGTGGTTAAATACGATGGCAAAAATTTTATAACTTTTTCTGAGAAGGAAGGATTTTTTGGCAGGGCGGTTACTTCCATTGTGGAAGATGAAGTTGGAAATTTATGGTTTGGAACATTGGGGGCGGGTTTATGTAAGTTTGATGGCAAAAGTTTTACTTACTTCACCGAAAAGCAGGGATTAAGTTATAATGATGTGTGGTCGTTAAAAGAAGATGCAACAGGGCAATTTTGGGCAGGAACAGATAAAGGTCTTTCTCTTTTAATTCCCTCAAAAGATAGCTTGCAGCATTTAAAGAATAGTTACTCTATTTACAGTTTTGGACTACAGGATGGGTTGAAAGGAACAGATTTTAATTTACACAGTGTTTGTATTGATAACAATAGCCGTATTTGGTGGGGTAATGGAAAAAATGTTACTACGTTTGATTTGAATAATATATTTCAGCCAAACAGCCTTCGTTCTCTCAGCCTGAACTATCTAAAAATAAATGACGGGTTTTATGATTTCCGCAACCTGCCTGATAGTATTCATAAAAAAATTTCTTACAGTTATGTTGCACCATTTTCAAACCTGCCCCAAAAACTTGTTCTTTCATTCGATCAAAATCATCTTAGTTTCAATTTTTCAGCTATTGACTGGTCGGCCCCGGGTAAAATAAAATACAGTTATCGCCTTATCGGAGTAGATAATAATTGGAGTAGTCCTTCGGTTGATCCGCAAACAGCGTATCGTAATCTTAGTCATGGTACTTATCAGTTCCAGGTCAAAGCAATTGGCCGGTCACAGGTTTGGACAAAACCTCTGACTTACGATTTTGTTATTCGTCCTGCATGGTGGCAAACCTGGTGGATTAAGACGCTTGCCATCATGTTAAGTTCTTTGTTGTTATTATTTATTGCAAAGCTTTTTTATCTTTCCCGTTTGCGAAAACAAAGGGTATTGATGGAAAAGCAATTGGCTGTGCAATATGAAAGGCAAAGGATTTCATCTGAAATGCATGACGATATCGGAGCAGGTTTATCTGGTGTACGACTGCTGACAGAAATGGCAAAAACAAAAACACAGGATCCGCAGAGTATTTCAGAGATAGAAAAAATATATCAATCAGTGGGTGATGTTTCTGCAAGGATGAAAGAAGTGATCTGGAGTTTGAATACGGAAAACGACAGCCTCAGCAATTTGATTGGTTATTTACAAAAGCAGGCAAGACTAATGCTGGAAAATTATTCTTGCAATTTTAATAGTACAGTTCCTGATAAAATACCTGAAATAAAAATCAATGGAGAAGTAAGGCGGCATATTTATCTTGCTGTAAAAGAAGCATTGCATAATATTATTAAACATTCCGGTGCCAATGAAGTAAAATTGAATATAACATGTAATGATAAATTGCTCATCACTGTTTCAGATAATGGCAAAGGAATGAACCCGGATGAAAATATACAGGGAGGAAATGGATTGAAAAATATGAATAAACGTTTGAAACAAATCAACGGAGAATTAATAATAAAAAATGGGAATGGACTTAGTTTAACTTTTGAAATTCCACTTAATTAATTACACTATGATTACAATCGCAATTGTAGAAGATAATGATCAGTTCCGCACCGGGCTGGAAGCAATAATAAAAGGACAAAATGAATTTGCATTGATGGGTTCTTATTCCAGTGCCGAAAAAGCATTAATAGATTTACCTGAAAACCCAACCGATATTGTGATATCCGATATCAGTCTTTCGGGTATGAGAGGCATTGAAATGATTGTACAGTTGAAAGAAAAAATGCCCCAAACACAATTTATGGTATGCAGCATTCACGATGATAATGATACCATCTTTGAAGCATTGAAGAGTGGCGCTTCAGGATATATTTTAAAAGACCCGGTTACGGCTGATGAAATTGTAAAAGCAATCCGTGATTTAAATAACGGGGGCTCTCCTATGAGCCCGTTTATAGCAAGAAAAGTCATACACTCTTTTCAAAAACCCGTTATCAGTGATACAAACTCATTATTAAGCCAT
>JAYWEL010000124.1:0-10868 GCA_043779285.1 Chitinophagaceae bacterium
AGGGTTGAGTTATGAATTAAGAATTGAGAATTGAGAATTAAGAATTATGCCCGTCCGAACGGAGTTCATCCGGGCGGGCCCGTCCGATCCCCGCCAGAAAGACTCTTTCGGGTTAGCGGTGTTGCTGGCGGAAGTTTTGTTTTTTTGCCTTTTGTCTTTTGCCCAATACCCTAATTCCTTATTCCCAATATACTAATACCTTCATTTACGTAGCTGGTTATAATCGATGAAATAAATAAACCGCATGGTGAATTCATTGGCATGACGTAATTTAAAAATTTCGGCTGCATTACTTAAATAACTACGGTGAATATTACCATCTACAAATTCATCATTTCCTATCCAGTTTTTCCAGCCCAATATCAGCCGACTCCCAAGATTTAAATCCCAGGTAAGAAAAGCATCTACATTAAAAATGTTGAAGTTTTGATTTTGCCCGGTAATAAATGCCCGGTTTACTAAAGTTCCATCTGTTTTTACATTGTGAAAACTTTTATACAAAACCTGGTTCCAGTAATGCCTGGCCCGTAAAGAAAGGTTCAACCTGTTTTGAAAATTATACTGACCGGTAAGCAAGGTAATATGCTCGGTATAATTGCGGATGCCTACAATTGGATCACCATTTGTTTCGCGTAAAAAAGCATAGCCTATTTGTCCACGGTCATTTTGTTTAGTCTCGCGAAGGCTCAACGAAAATTTATTACTGAACCGGTAGCGGACAGCTAAGGAAATAAAATGAAAGGGGTTATCGGGCATGGGCCCTTCGGCGAATCTAAAATCGTATTGTATAAATAATTTCTTCCTGCCATCGCTGCTTCCGCTTAGATTATTATATATATAGGAAGGTCTTTTTAAAACCCGTCCAGCAGTACGCAGATCGAAATAGTCATTGGTCCAAACCGGTAAAGCACCTACCTTATAATTAAGATTCCAGAAATTTTTAAAAACCCAGAAAGCGTTGAAATTTACATCCATATCCCGAAAGAGATTCGGTTGGAAATTTCGGCCGTAGGCAGCATTCAGACTATAGCTATATGTTATAAAATGTTGGGTTGGGGTAAATTGATTATAACTTACAGAACCCGAATAATCAATAGAATTGGAAAACAGGTTGAACCCCAAATCGGAAGGATCGTAATTTTTTGATTTTATTTCGTTTTGAATATTGTACTGAATTTTTCCACTTACTTTCCCGAATAATAAGCGGGTACTATAGCCATCATATCCTTTGGCACCATAAATTTTGCTGTAACGGGTATACCCAGACAGGGTATGCATATTTTTTTTATTGAACAATGCAAAATCCAAAGAACTTACGTTGGCATCATCATTGGTTCCATTACGCATTACATTGGTATTGGTAAAACTCAGGTTCGACCTTCCTTTAAAAGCCTGATCAAGCACCAGGATATTATAATTCGCCAATGGTTCTGTTTCGGTACGGGTTACTTCTTTGGTTAATTTATTCCGAACTTCGGCATACATGGGTGCTGTAACTGCATTAAAAATACCGATTCCTAATTTTTTATACGTACGTCCGGAAAATTTAGTGGCATTGAATAACGTAGTAGTAGATGGATTTTTAATGATTTCCAAATTGGCATTATTCCTTACCAATCTTTGTATCTGCTGATATTTTGCCGGCTCTGCTCCAACCCGCCGGGAATAAAATAACCCGGCTTTATTAAACAGTTCTGTTCCTTCGGTAAAAAACTGGCGGTTTTCTTTGAAGAAAATTTCGAATGCGGTTAAATTATTCACCACATTGTCGGATATCACCTGGCCGAAATCGGGAACCAGGGTTGCATCGAGTGTAAAACTTTCATTGATACCATATTTCACATCCAACCCACCGCTTTTCAGCCAATCGGTCTTGTTTGGTCCGGTGCTCACCGGATAGTTGCGGATACCTGCAGATATATAGGGAGATAAACTTAAGCGCAGCGGAGGCATGATATTTTCCAGGCCTTTTAAAACACCAAACTGGTTGATAAAGCCATTCAAATTCGGATCGACTGTATTCCAAAAACTGCTTTCATTATCCCGTCTTGAAAACCGCTGGAGCTGAAGGCCCCAATCCTGGATATCGTTTTTAGAAAACCGAAGTGAAATATAAGGAATCCGTATTTCAACAATCCAGCCATCTTCTGCCATAGCAACCTTACTGTTCCAAACAGCATCCCATGTTTTATCGCCATATTCATTATGCTGAATATTTGCGGCTGCAGATAACCGGGCATCTGATTGAACATTTACAGAACTAACTAAAAACTGAAATCCATTCTGATGATCTTTATAGGTATCAAAAAATACAGAGAAATAATCTACATCAGTTCCTGACTCCCCATCCCTGGCAGTTAACTGCTTTCTTATTAATGCAGGATTATCATACAGGTAAGCACCAATATAAATAGCATCATCATCATATAAAATTTTGACAACTGTTTTTTGCGAAGCAGGTAATCCAAAATTGGGGGAGTTTTGTACAAAATTAATTGCCTCCGGTGCATTTTTCCAGGATTCTTCATTCAGCGATCCATCAATAATTGGCGGTTTAACTGTTTTAACGGCATTCATAAATTTTGACTGACAAAAAATTTGTCCGCCATATAATAATAGGGGTAACAGAAATAACCTCACAAGCATAAGGGATAAAGCTAAGGAATTTGAATAAATCAAATCTCTTTTACACGAATAAATTAATTTAATTTTAATTTAATCACTTCATTTTTTTGATCAAATGAATACAAATCAATTGAAAAAACATTCCTTAATTCATTTTCTTTTTTAAAGAACTTACCTGATCCTGAAGATTGGAAACCAGATTGGCCAGCTGATTTACATCCCAACGTTGCTGATGATTGGTTTTAGAAATAACTACTTGTGCCATCCACAGTTCCAATACATCTTCTACTTCTATATTGTAAGGCTGATAAACGGGGTTATCGCTTACCAGGGTCAATTTGGTTTTCGACCGTGGATTTTTCATGATGCGTTTATATACCACGCCTTCATTGCGGGTGAGTACTATATAGGTATCATTCGTTTTTATATTTTCCAGGCTATTTACTTTTTCACCAACTATAACCGATCCGCTGGCAGTTGGCATCATAGAATCTCCAACAATTTCAAATGCCCGGTAATCTCCTCCGGATAGCATGGGTAAAGTAAAGGTGTTCAATTCATCGACAAATTCAGGGTCGGCATAGCCGGAAAGATAACCTGCTGCCGCTTTTACCGGAACAAATGAAATACCTGTTTTACCGGAAGCCATTTTTTGTGCCCGTCGTTTTGCCAGATAATTACCTTTTTCTTCACTCAGGTCGTTTCGCAATATATCATCGAGGGTTAATTTAAAAATATCACAAACCACTTCCAGTACATCAATACGTGGATCGGCCCGTTCTTCTTCGTAGGCTCCTACCAGTGATCTTTTAATGCCCAGTTTGATTGCAAATTCTTCTTGTGTCCAGCCACGTAATTTTCTCAGGTACTTCAGGTTTTTATTTGCAATGGCCATTTTAAACTAATTTATTTAGTTGCAAATTACTAATATTATTAGACATTTAAAAAATATTTATCTTCATTTTAAAATCTGCTTTGGTCAACCGGAAAAAAGAAAAGATTTTTGATGCTTATAAGTATGAATTATATGGCTAAAGCAAAAACACCCGCCCCGAAAAAAAACATAAAATGTACTGTCGGTTCAGGTAAAGAAAAACCGGTTATATTAATTACCAACGACGATGGGGTAACTGCACCCGGCATACGAAATTTGATTGAAGCGGTTAAAGGCCTGGGAACCATTGTTGTGGTAGCTCCGGATAAACCACAGTCGGCGATGGGTCATGCCATTACTATTGGCACTCCTTTACGTTTACATAAACTAGATATGTTTGACGATGTGGAAACATGGCAATGTTCGGGTACACCGGTAGATTGTGTAAAACTGGCGGTTGATAAAGTGCTTCACCGCAAACCGGATCTGTGTTTGAGCGGTATCAATCATGGAGCCAATCATAGTATCAATGTTATTTACTCCGGTACCATGTCGGCTGCCGTAGAAGCAGCCATTGAAAGTATTCCATCCATTGGTTTTTCCTTACTCGATTACAGCATTGAAGCTGACTTTAGCGGCGCAAAAATTTATGCCAGAAAAATTGTAGAAAAAATGCTAGCATCCAAACAGGATAAGCATATTGTATTGAATGTAAATATACCAACCGGCCCGGCTGAATTGATTAAGGGTGTAAAAATTTGCCGGCAGGCGTATGCTAAATACGAAGAAGATTTCATTGAACGCAATGACCCGCATGGAAGAATGTATTATTGGTTGACGGGTAAGTTCGTCAATTTCGATAAAGGAAAAGATACCGATGTATGGGCTCTTAAAAACAATTATGTAAGTGTTGTTCCCGTACAATTTGACCTGACTAATTATAAATTAAAAACAAAACTGGAAAAGAAATGGCAAAATTCATTTTAGCAAAAGACAATATAAAATTAGGTGCGTTACTCGGTATCCTGGGGCCCATGCTCAGTTTGGTCGTTATTCATAAAGTGAATTTCTCCTCCATCAGTTTGCTTGAGTTTTTAGATTATTTAGTACATAATAATAAATTCATTACGTCGATTGGTTCGCTCTGTTTGATTTCGAATGCGGTCATCTTTACCATATATATTAATACCAACCGGGACAATACAGCCAAAGGTGTTTTTTATATTACATTGGTATTTGGTATTGCAATGTTGCTGATGAAGGTTTTAAATTAATAAAAACATCTTCAAGCGATAGATTAATAATCGGGGGGTGAATATTTTCCTTTTGTCATGAAATATTATATCATAGCAGGCGAAGCATCCGGCGATTTGCACGGCAGCAACCTGATTAGAGAATTAAAAATAAATGATCCAGCAGCCATCATCCGCTGCTGGGGCGGCGAATTAATGCAAAAAGCAGGAGCTGATTTAGTTACCCATTACCGTGACCTTGCCTTCATGGGTTTTACCGAAGTGCTGAAAAACATCGGCACCATTTTATCTAATATAAAAACCTGTAAAAAAGATATCAGCAAATTTAAACCCGATGTGTTGATTTTAATTGACTACCCAGGTTTCAACTTACGTATTGCTGCATGGGCAAAACTTCATGATCTGAAAGTGGTTTATTATATTTCTCCGCAGGTGTGGGCCTGGAAAGAAAGCCGGGTAAACATGATGAAGAAATGTATTGACAAAATGATTGTCATTCTTCCATTTGAAAAAGATTTTTTCAAAATTCGATGGAATTGGGATGTCGATTATGTAGGCCATCCATTGGTTGAAGTGGTGGATGATTGGTTGTTGAAAAACGAGCAAACAATATTATCGGATAAACCGATTGTAGCCATATTGCCGGGAAGCCGTAAACAGGAGATTGCAAAAAAATTACCGGTGATGCTGGAAGTTTCAACATCATTTCCCAATCATCAATTTATTGTAGCGAAAGCCCCGGGTTTGGAAGATCGTTTTTATGATCAATATATTTCATCGTACCCTAACGTGAGTACCGTAACTAATGAAACATATAACTTACTCGCTCAATCGAAAGCGGCATTGGTTACATCGGGTACCGCTACACTGGAAACTGCTTTGTTCCGGATTCCGGAAGTAGTTTGTTATAAAGGTTCTCCAATTTCTTATCAAATTGCAAAGCGTTTGATTAAAATTAAATACATATCGTTGGTAAACCTGATTATGGATAAAATGGTTGTAAAAGAATTGATACAACAACATTTTTCAATAAAAAATTTACGGGAAGAACTTCAAACATTACTTGCAGACGATGCAGCCATTAACACGATGAAAATTCATTACAATGACCTGAGAAAAAAATTGAAGTACGAAGGCCATGCTTCTGCTAATGCAGCAAAACTAATTACAGACTTTATCAGTTATTAGTTCGACATGAGTTTGTAAGCCAATATCAACAGACAAATAATAAAAATAAATAAACTGAAGCGGTTGATACCATGCATATAACCAACCCATGCCGATTTCGGTCTATCGGGATCTTTTTTTTTCAAATAAAGGTATTCAGCCAACTGAGACCATATGCCCATAAAAAATATTTTTTCAAAGGTAAGCAACCTAATACTTGTTCAGTTTTTAGAATCCCTTATTTTTGCACCCCACTGGGGAATTAGCTCAGCTGGCTAGAGCGCTTGCATGGCATGCAAGAGGTCACCGGTTCGACTCCGGTATTCTCCACAGCTTTAAAAGCCGCCCTCGGGTGGCTTTTTTATTTTTTGAAAAATTTATTTGAATAGTTCAACGTCCCGAATGAATTCGGGAAGGTCACCGCAGGTATTCTCCACAGCTTTAAAAGCCGCCTTCGGGTGGCTTTTTTATTGTGCTTTGATTGTAGTCTTTGCGATTCTTCCTGCGCCTGTCCGCCCTGGCGTATCGCAATCACAAACTCACTATACAATGAATTAAACAACCCATAAAGATTCTTGTCATGCCGAGGAACGAGGCATCTCAGAGACAAAAAACAGAATACACTTACTAAATACTGGTATGATTAAAAGTAATATTGTTTTATTAAAAACCTGCTTGAGATTCCTCCTTCCTCGGAATGACAAACTCACTATATAATGAATTAAACAACCCATAAAGATTCTTGTCATGCCGAGGAACGAGGCATCTCAGAGACAAAAAACAGAATGCACTTACTAATTAGTGGCAAGGTTTAAACCTAGAGTGGTTATTTTTAAATTGTTTTAGATTCCTCCTCTGTCTAAATGACAAACCATGGAGTTGAAATTGCAACATATTTTATTGGGAGTTAACCAATTTTTATATTATTCAATCTGAAATATAATTTATGTTTGATTAAAAGCAATTTTGTAAACTTTGCATTCACTTGCCTAATTGATATATTTATTCCGAGAATGCGTATCTTATTATACAGAACTTAGTTTAGTATATTTGATGCCAGAAGATCCTAATTACAACCTATCAAATATTTTACATGAAAAAATTTTTAATTGCTGACGACCACGCCATAGTTCGAAAAGGCATCAAGCAAATTTTAATTGAAGAATTTCCATTTGCGGAAGTGGAAGAAGTAGCTGATGCGGAAGAGTTGATTAAAAAATCCATGTCTGGTGATTGGGATGTTATTATTTCAGACTTATCGATGCCCGGCAGAAGTGGATTGGATGCACTGATTCAGATAAAACAATTACACCCGGATATTCCAGTATTGATTCTCAGCATGCACCCGGAAGAACAATATGCCATTCGAGTTTTAAAAGCCGGAGCTTCGGGTTATTTAAGTAAAGAACTTGCGCAAAGCGAATTGATAAATGCCGTAAAAAATATATTCAGCGGTAAGAGATATATTTCTTCTTCATTGGCAGAGCACCTGGCCGGTCAATTGGATAAAGATAAATCAGAACAACTGCCTCATGAGGGCTTGTCTGTAAGAGAGTTTGAAGTATTGAAACATCTGGCAGTTGGTGTATCTGTTTCGGAAATTGCCAGTAATCTTACTTTAAGTATAACTACGGTTAGTACATACCGTTCAAGAATTTTAAATAAAATGAATATGAAAACAAATGCAGATTTAACCTTATACTGCATTACACAGAAACTCATCTAATCTTCCACATATTTACTATCCCCTTACCAAATGTAGTTTTCCTGCTACACAGTCATCGAATTTCATGTACAAAATAATTCCATTTTGTTCTAGGTCCTGAAACAAAATTTTCACGTTTTTTTACATCGTGCTTTTACTATTGAGTCTCTAAATTTTATACTCCAATTGGGGAAATAGAAAATTATAGGCATCTCAAATTATAAAATCGATTAAGGAAAATAGGGTAATCCTATTCGAAAAAATAATCCAATCAAAATCAAACTTATGAAAACTGTTGAAAAGGAAAAAACACTCAGACTTACAAATAATTTCTATTTGCTATTGATAACAGAAGATGGAAATATTCTGGATTCTAACGAATATTTCAATCAAGATTTTTTTCATTCACAAAACACAAAAAAGAATTCGAATATTTATAATTTTTTGCATCCTACTTCAAATACAACTTTTAAAACATCCTTACAAACAGTCTTACATAAAAACTGCCCTTATACAACCAGTTTGCTGTTGAAAAATGAAATACTACATAAGCAGATTTGGGAGTTCAGGAAAATAACGGTTTCATCCGTTGATTATTTTTTATGTTTTGGTACAGACGCAAGGGAAGACACATTAAGCATAGATCAATTGAATAAACAAAAAGCAGCATTCAATAAAATTAAAACCGGCATTTTTATTCATGAAAAACAATATGAAATTAGCGATGTTAATGATGATGCCACGCAATTACTATCTCATTCAGTTGATGAAATAAAAGGAAACTTTTATTATAAAAATTTATGGGCCGACAAAAACAATAATGGTACCCAGTCAACTGAGAATATTTCAAAAACAAAGACATTAAGTTGGCTCAATGGGATAAATGATAATCGTATCTTTAACTTTCATTGTTTATCCATTCCTAATTCAAATTCAGAAATTGAGTACCCTTGTGTTACTTTTTTCTATGAAATAAAGAAAAGCCACTCTATGAAAAGAGTAGTGAGTAACCAACAATTTGAGTCCCTGTTTTCTGATTTTTTTTCAAAGTCAGGGTCCATGAAATGGATTGTTGATGAACATGAAAATCTGTTTTTTGCAAACGATTCTTTCCTGAATTTCTTTAAGCTTCCAAAAACAGCTATTGATAAAAATCTGTTCGATATTTTCCCTGACTCCATTGCCAAACTTTTCCATAGTGGTCATAAATATGTATTGGAAAATGATAACATACAAAATTATATCCAGCACTCCAGACAGGCAAATGGAAAAGAGTTTTTTTTATTGACAAACATATATGCTTTAGCATCTTCGGGTGTTACAAGATTAATTGCAGGAGAAGCTATTGATATTACCGACTCTACCAAAACAAAGAAAGAACTGGACAATGCGGTTGATCGTTTAAATATGATGACCAAAAGCACATCGGATTCAATATGGGAATGGAATATTAAAACAGGCGAAATATTCCGAAATGAATCACTTCATAAATTAATTGGATATTTATCTATGGAGACAACTGATTTATCCTGGTGGTATGATCAGATTCATCCGGATGACAAAGAAAAAGTAGAACAAAAAATCAGTTATACATTAAGTCATCATGAACAAGTTTGGGAACAGGAGTATCGGTTTAAATGCCGGGACGGAAGTTTTATGCAGGTATTTGACCGGGGATATGTCATGTATGAATATGGTATACCAGTAAAAATGATTGGCACAATTCAGGATCTTTCAAAAATTAAAGCATTAGAAGAATACCTCTATTCAGAAAAAATTCAAAATAAAAAAGACATTGCACAAACTATTATTTCAGTTCAGGAAAAAGAACGAACTAATCTTGGTCATGAATTGCATGACAATGTAAACCAGATATTAATGGCTGCGAAACTGTATCTGGGTATGGTTCAAATAGATGATGCAGAAAAAAATGAAATGAAAGACAAAGCCGTTGAATATATTATGAATGCCATTGAAGAAATCAGGATTTTATCCAAAAAACTGGTTATCCCACAATTAAAAGATGGTAATCTAAAAACAAGTATCAATACATTGATCAAGGATATTGAGTTGACTACCGGTTTAAAAATCGATTTCATCTATGAAGAAAAAGTGGAAGAAATGCTGCAAAATAAAAAATTAACCTTTTTCAGAATTGCACAGGAACAAATTAAAAATATCATTAAACATAGTCAGGCAAGCCATGTAGAGATAAAAATCCTAGCATCAAATAAATATTATTTTTTATTACTGATAAAAGATAATGGTGTAGGATTTGATACCGGCCTTGTAAGAGAGGGAATCGGTTTATCCAATATTTTTGAACGTGCAAAACTTTATGATGGCTCAGTAACTATTAATTCCTCACCCGGAAATGGTTGCGAATTAGTTGTAGAACTACCCAAGAGGCAAGATCGAATAGATTCAGAAAACATCTAATTTTTTCAAGAGTCTATTTTTTTGCAAAAAGGCAGCTTAAAAAAGTTCCCAAAATATTGGCTGTGGAAGATTCCATATTTTTTCCAAATGACTATTAAGATTGTGCCCGTTCGAACGAAACGAAGCTGGGCAGACAGTACACTTGTTCACCTCGGTGTAATAACATCTCTATTCAGTTGTTGCTAATTACAAAACATAAAAAGTCGTCTCAAAAAACATTTTAACCGCATAGAACGCTATGTATTTGTAAAGTACACAGAGTACTATCCGTTAATAAACATTTCCATGTGCTCTTGGTGTTTTTTCTTTGTGTATTCTCTTCAGTTTACTTTTCTAATGTTTGAGATAATCTCTTAAATATGAATGCCTGTCCGACTTTAGGCGGAGCAGCCGAAGGAGCAATACGACTGAGTCCCGATAGCAAAGCGTATCGGAATACCTACTCTCCTGCATGGTTGTGCAGTACCATCGGCCATGAGGGGCTTAACCGCCGTGGATTATCAGTATGAGAAGAGTTCCTAAGTTTTTTAACACATAAAAAAAGCCGGGTTCAATAAGAATGCCTGTCCGACTTTGGGCGGGGCAGCCGAAGGAGCAATGCGACTGAGTCCAGATAGCAAAGCGTATCGGAATACCTACTCTCCCACATTGTTGTGTGAAGTACCATCGGCCATGAGGGGCTTATCCGCCACGGATTATAAGTATGAGAAGAGTTCTTAATTTTTTAACACATAAAAAAAGCCGGGTTAAAAAAGAATGCCTGTCCGACTTTAGGCGGAGCAGCCGAAGGAGCAATGCGACTGAG
>JAYWEL010000125.1:0-4545 GCA_043779285.1 Chitinophagaceae bacterium
CAATCAGTATTTTATTTGCACTGGTATTTTTATAATTATCATAAACAGCAACCGAGAAAGCTCCTGCTGATTCTTTTCCTTTTGTCATCAATGTTTCAATAGGAATATTATCATAAAACAGCCTGGAATTTTTTCCACCACTTACAAAAACCAATGAGCCATTACTAAGGTACCGGATATTGGTTCCGCTGGATGCAAAGAATGCTTCACCTTCATCTGCTTTTGGCCTTTGCTCTTCGGAAACCTGGTTCCAACTGTTACCGCCATCATTTGTTTTTGCCATATAGAACCGGCCATCTATCGGATCACCAACTACAATACCATTTCTTAAATCCCGAAAATCCATGGCATCTAAGAACATTCCTTTTATTTTGTTTTCAAATACCACTTTCCAGGAGGAGCCGCCATCAACAGTTTTTAAAATATAGGCTGGCTCAGCAATACTCATAATGATAGCGGTGTTTGCATCAAATGCTTCAATATCTCTGAAATCAGTTTTTTCAAAACCTTTCACTGTCATCCATTTCCAGTTTTTACCTGCGTTGGTTGATTTGCCCACCATGCCATTGCTGCCACTTACCCAGATTACATTATTGTTAACAACACTTAACCCACGAAGGCTAGTATTCACACCCGAATGGATGATCTCAACTTTGGGTAGTTTTTTTCTTTGAGAGAAAGTGCCAAGTGAAAAAAGCAAAAGGAGGATTAACTGAAGAAAGTGTAAAGAATTTCTAAGTATGATTTTCATCAGGACGATTTTGTTTCAAGATAATAATGTATTTAGTCAATTAGTAATTTACCATAGTTCGGTTGCAGCTGCCGTCTTTATGAAATTCCAACAGGGCATAGGCCGGAGCAAATTCCTGGAAATTTCCTTTCCACCAATTGCCCGATACGGCACCATTACAGAAATATTTTATTCCAAGATAATCCACTTCGTCCTGCAAGTGAATATGACCACTGATGCAAACTTTAATATTGGGATAATTAAGAAAGATCTTTTTCAATGCTATGAAATCCGTGTGCATCAGGTTGCGCTGGATCTTCAGATCGCCGTTCACTTCTGTTTTATTAAAAAACAATCCGGCACATATGGAAAGGATAGGAATGTGAGAAATAATGCAAATGAATTTTTCTTTTGTTACAGATTCCAATTCTGCCTGCAACCATGCCAATTGTTCGTCATCCAGTTTCCCGATATAGCCTCCTGCAGGATTAAGCTGTGTGCTATCCAATACAATAAAATGCCATTTGTCTTTGGTAAAACTGTAAAAACGGTTTTTCAATTGAAGTGTTTCTACTGCCCATATTTTACCATATTGTCTTTCAGTATCGGGTTTATTTTCTTTTACAAACCAGCCCCAAACATCATGATTACCGATGCAATGATAAATTGGTAAACTGATTTCATTCTTCAGCATGGAGTTTAAAAGATCCCATTGAATTTTTGTTTTTTGTTTATCTGCTTCCAGGGCATCCATGATGGCATCACCCCCATTAATAATAAAATCAATTTTCGGATTCTGTTCCTGTGCATGATGCATCGCTTTTATAACTGCTGTTTCAACCTCTTTATCCGGCTTTACATGCATATCTGTGAGGTGGGCTACCCGGATTGGTTTCTTCTTCATTTCATTTGAAATGGCACCTGGTGGATTGATAAGTGTTGCGGTGCTTAATGCTGCAGTATGGATAATAAAGTCTCTTCTTTTCATAATTGTTTTTTATGAAACGAGAAATTACGAAAAATAAAATTGCCAGAATACCTGAACCACAATAGTCACAGTAGAAAACATAGAGAATACACACATAGAATTTATAAGTATCGAAAATTAATATTTTTATACTGGTCATTAATCTGTAGAAAATCTATGTGATGCCCTATGTGGATTATGCACTCCACAATAGTCACAGTAGAAAACATAGAGAATACACACGTAGAATTTTTAAGTATCGCAAATTAGTATTTTTATACTGGTAACTGATCTGTAGAAAATCTATGTGAAGCCTTATGTGGGTTATGTACTATGTGGTTCCACCTTCATCCGTTTTATACGTGAATAGAATCACAAATAAACTTCCGAAGTGATCAGTAAAAGGACTCAATATTTATCTGGAAGTGTAATCTGAAAGAAGATCAATCATCATCGTCTTCTTCTGTATAAGCATCCTCGCTGCTTTTATAAAATATTTCCCAATCTTTTACAGCTGTGTCGCTCAGGCATTCAATAATATCATGTAAAGGATCTTTTTTCAATTTCCATTCAGTGTCAGTAGGATCTTCAAATTTTTGAAGAAATACACAATGGTCAGATTCCATGGCCACTTTAATCAGGGAAATTGTGGACTCCTCTTTTTCTTGTACCAGGTAATAGCAACCTGTTTCCAGCAAATCATACGTGTACATAATGCCTCCTCTGTTTATAAATTATTTATTCTACTCAGGGTTAAGATAAGCAAGTCAATAATTGGAACTTATGGTAGAATTTAATGAGAAATCAAAGTTGATGGGTTAAGATTTCAACGGGTCAGGAAATCAAATTTAGGGGTTTTGTTTGTTCTCAACCTAGCCAGGCCGGATAATTTTTTTTTTTGACAAAAAATTAGCTGAACCAGGCTCCGGGCACTTTGTCGCCATCTTTAATAACTACATGATATACATTGAAATAAGGGCTAAGTTGCATTATTAACTGTGCCTTTTTAAGCCAGCCATATTTATTGTTATTATTGTTTTTTTTGGAATTTAAGGAGGATTATTTTAAGCAAATTACTGCATAGGATTTTTGATTTTTTTTAAAAAAATAGGACAAAAATTGAAGGCGGAGTTCATAAATACAAAATTATTTTTAATAATTATTTTTTGGATTTGTATAAAATAATTTTATGCAAATAACCCAGGTTGAGGTATCAAAATAATTTATAAAAGAGTGAGTTGATGAATTAAAAAGCAAGTCTTCATTTGTAACCGGCAGGGGATTCGTTATTCACATTAGTTAGTAAAACCAAAATCAAAATGAAAAAACTGATTCGTTATATTTGCCTCGAATGAACCAGGAAAACTGATAACCTATAAAAAATTCGGGGAACAGGTTGAACAAAACAATATCCTCACAATAACTATGGCAAAAGCAAAAGAGAAAGATGTCATAAAAGAATCTTCCGATCTGTTTGAATACAACGAGGCCAGTATTAAGTCACTCGACTGGAAAGAACATATCCGCTTGCGTCCGGGTATGTATATTGGCAAACTAGGCGACGGTTCCTCACCTGATGACGGCATCTACGTTCTGGTAAAAGAAGTAATCGATAATTGCATTGATGAATACACCATGGGTTATGGTAAAACTGTGGAACTTTCCATTGAAGGCAGGCAAGTAACCATCCGGGATTTTGGCCGTGGCATTCCGCTTGGCAAAGTGGTGGATGTGGTGAGTAAAATAAATACCGGCGCCAAATATGATAGTAAAGTTTTTCAAAAATCTGTAGGGCTGAACGGTGTTGGATCCAAAGCGGTAAATGCTCTCAGCGATAATTTTAAAGTAACTGCCTTTCGTGATGGCAAAGAAAAAACTGCGGAGTTTGAAAGAGGAGTTTTAATTAAAGAGCATAAAGAGGCAAAATCAAAAGAGGAAAACGGAACGATGGTAACGTTCATCCCCGACAATTCTGTTTTCAAAAACTTTAAATACCATTCTGAGTTCCTGGAAAATCAAATCTGGAATTACTGCTTTCTGAATGCAGGATTGAAAATTCTTTTTAACGGCAAGAGTTTTATCAGCCGAAACGGTTTACTTGATTTGCTGCAACGGAAAACCAACGAAGATGAGATCCGTTATCCGATCATTCATATGAAAGGAGAAGATATTGAAGTAGCTATCTCGCATACCAATGAATATGGAGAGGATATTTACAGTTTTGTAAACGGACAGCACACTACACAAGGTGGTACTCACCAACAAGCCTTCCGTGAGGCTTATGTAAAAACAATCCGTGATTTTTTTAAGAAGGATTATGATGCATCGGATATCAGAACAGGAATTGTAGCTGCCGTTTCCGTGAGAGTAGTGGAACCTGTTTTTGAAAGCCAGACCAAAACAAAACTGGGTTCGATGAATATTGCCGAAGGCGGACAAAGCATGCGGCAGTTTGTGGGTGATTTTTTTACAAAAGAACTGGATAATTTCCTGCATAAGAATCCCACAACAGCAGAGGAGTTAAAAAAACGGATAGAGCAAAGCGAAAGAGAAAGAAAAGAATTATCAGGGATAAAAAAACTGGCAAATGAAAGAGCCAAGAAAGCAAACCTGCATAATCGCAAATTAAGAGACTGCCGTTTTCATTATAATGATGAACCTCCTGCAAAAGGGAAAGAGGAGTTTGTGGTAAAGGCAAATCAATCCACCATCTTCATTACTGAAGGAGACAGTGCCAGTGGCTCTATCACAAAATCCAGAAATGTAGAATCACAGGCGGTGTTCAGCCTTCGTGGTAAGCCGCTGAATTGTTTCGGCCTTACAAAAAAAGTGGTTTATGAAAATGAGG
>JAYWEL010000126.1:0-4520 GCA_043779285.1 Chitinophagaceae bacterium
GTAATTAGAACAGAAGAAGGCATGGATGATGCTATTAATAAATTTGGCTATCCCCTTGTATTAAAACCTATTGATGGTAACCATGGTAAAGGCAACACGACAAATATCATTAATAGAGAACAGGCATTAAAAGCATTTGAAGCGGCTAAAGTCTATGGCAGAAATGTTATCATCGAACGTTTTATTACGGGTTATGATTTTCGTTGCTTGGTAATCAACAATAAATTTATCTGTGCCGCTTTAAGAACGCCGGCATCGGTGGTTGGTGACGGAATACATACTATTCAATGGCTGATAGATGAAACGAATAAAGACCCACGTCGTGGTTTTGGACATGAAAAAGTGCTAACGCAAATAACCATTGACCAGTTTACACAGAAAATGCTGGATGATGCAGGTATTACATTAGATACTGTACCTCCAAAAGGCGAACGAGTTTTAGTGAAACCAACAGCCAATCTTTCAACAGGTGGTACTTCTACTGATGTGACGGATGAAGTGCATCCGGCTAATATTTTTATGTTTGAACGTATTGCCAAGATCATCGGACTTGATATTTGTGGTGTTGATGTAATGGCAATTGATTTAAGAACTCCTGTTGCCGAGAATGGTGGAGCGATTTTAGAGGTAAATGCAGCACCTGGGTTCCGGATGCATATAGACCCATCGGAAGGTTTGCCAAGAAACGTAGCAGAACCAGTGGTGGATATGCTATTCCCGAAAGGAAGTGCCGGACGTATTCCCATCATTGCAATCACCGGAACAAATGGTAAAACAACAACGACAAGATTAACGGCTCATATTGCAAAAAGTGCCGGAAAAAAAGTTGGTTATACCACCAGTGATGGTGTGTATATACAAAATCAACTAATGATGAAAGGTGATTGTACCGGCCCGGTATCCTCCACTTTTGTTTTAAAAGATCCAACTGTTGATTTTGCGGTGCTTGAATGTGCAAGAGGTGGCATTTTAAAATCAGGATTAGCCTTTCAAAATTGTGAAGTAGCCGTAGTTACTAATGTGGCTGCCGATCATTTGGGTTTGGGTGGCATCCATACATTAGAGGCTATGGCAAAAGTAAAAGCGGTAGTTCCCGAAACTGTTTTTCCGCATGGATATGCTGTATTGAATGCAGATGACGATTTGGTGTATGGTATGAAAAATGGTCTTAAATGTAATATCGCTTTATTTAGCATGGATGAAAATAATCCACGGATAAAAGAACACGCTGCCAACCATGGATTGGCCTGTGTGTATGAAAATGGCTATGTCACCATTATGAAAGGTAACTGGAAAATAAGAGTATTACCTGCCAGGGATATTCCATTAACTTACGAAGCAAAGGCAATACATAATATTAATAATTGCTTACCGGCGGTGCTGGCTGCTTACTTGTTCCGTGATATTACCATCGAAGACATCCGTTCGGGTTTGCAAACATTTATTCCAAGTGAAAGCCTGACCCCGGGCAGGTTGAATTTTTTCCACTTCAAACATTTTACCATGCTGGCAGACTTTGCCCATAATCCACATGGGCTAAAACTGCTTTGTGATTTTGTAACCAAATTGGATTATCCAATAAAAATTGGTGTGATCAGTGGTACCGGTGACAGAAGGGATGAAGACATCAGGGAACTGGGAGAAATTTCAGCAAAATTCTTTGATGAAATAATAATCCGTTGTGATAAAAACCTACGTGGGAGAACGGCAGATGAAATAATTGGTTTATTGAAAGAAGGCATAGACAGGGTGAATCCTGCAATTCCAACAGTGATTATACCAAATGAAGATCTGGCCTTAGATTATATTTATGAAAATGCTAAACCGGGAGCTTTGTACACCATTATGTGTGATGTGGTGGCGAGGGCATTGGATAAGATTAAGGAGCTGAAACAACGGGAGGAAATGGAAGGGAAACCATTCGCTATTAGCAGTTAGCCATTAGCGGTTAGCCATTAGCGGTTAGCCATTAGCGGTTAGCCATTAGCTGTTAGCCATTAGCGGTTAGCCATTAGCTGTTAGCCATTAGCGGTTAGCCATTAGCTGTTAGCCGTAAACCGTTAGCTATTGGGGAAAAAACGTTTTTTTCGTGTTGTTTTCATCATGGTGAGACAGGACGTCTATACTATCTTAGAAATAAAATAGTATGAGAAATTTTAAAGAATTAAAAATCTGGCAAAAAGGCTTTCAGATAGCTATTAATAGTTTTAAGATCATAAAAGCTTTTCCCAAAGAAGAACGATTTGCGCTTTGCTCACAAATTACAAGAGCGGGGGTATCAATTCCTTCAAATATTGCCGAGGGAAGCAGCAGGAAAAGTGATAAAGATTATAATAGGTTTATCGAAATATCGCTTGGATCTACCTTCGAGCTGGAAACCCAGCTTTTGATCGCCCGGGAAATAAAATATGGAGATGAATCATTGATAAACGTGACGCTAGATCTTCTTACCGAGGAAGAGAAAATGCTGACCGCCTTTAGTGTGACTCTCAGGGGTGGAAACGGCTAACGGCTAAATGCTAACGGCTAAAAGCTTAAAAAAAAACCATTTGGCACAAAAGCCTCCATTCCTTATTTTTGCACTCCCAATTAAGAGCCCTTCGTCAGGCTAAGGGGATATTGAGCTATGGTGTAATGGTAACACAACTGATTTTGGTTCAGTCGTTTATGGTTCGAATCCATATAGCTCAACAACGAAGATTCTAAAACCTTGCAAATCATAAATTTGCAAGGTTTTTTTTGTCTAATTTATTATCATCTAGACAATGCCTTAATAAAATCAATTAAATAAAATAGTGCCGCAAGACTAGATATTATTAGAATTGGCTCCATAATTAGACCTGTAAATATTCCTCCATCTCCCACAACAACTACAAAATAAAATGATATAGCAGCAATCAAAATAGAAATTAGTAGTTTTTTGAGAGTTTTATTTATTAGGTCTTTGGTTTCAACTTTGTAAAAATATTTATTTAATTCAATGCTATCCTTCTTGCTTTTAATTTCGTTATTCCTTTTGGCTAGTAATTCTTCCAAGCTATTTGACAAGCTGTTAAGTTTAATGTCACAATCAATAAATCCCAAGTATGTTTTAGTGTTAAAATCCTTTATAGCAAGTTTTACTATTTTTTGTAAATCTTGAAACTCTTGATAAAATACTGATTCTGAAATATTCGTTTGTTCAATATGAGTAATGCATTTTTTTGCTCTCTGTAATTTCGGTTCTACGACCCTAAACTTTAAATCCTTAAGTTCCTCAAGTAATTTAATTATTTGGTCCTTATGCCTTTTAAACACTTCCTCCTCTTCGAATTTCCATGAATAACTACTATCAATCTCAATCGCCTTTTGTAAATTCGAGAGCAAAGAATCTACTTCATTTTTGTAGGCATAGTATTTTGAAAGGTGATAAAATCCTTGAGAAAGATTCGGATTAAGCATCACTGCTTCTTTACAATACTTAATTGCATTATTAAGTAGTTCATCTTCAAATTCCGCATAGTTTCCTGTTAATTGATAATAGTATGATTGAGAAAAAAGAAATTTGCAATCTGCTAAAACCGGTTTGAATTTTTCATTTGTTCTAAGTATACCTGTACCATAAACATTGGCTTCAAAAAGGTATCGATTCGCCTTTTGAGGATCAATAATATTTATGTTATCTACTTTCCCAGTTAAATATAACTTTCCGAGTTGAAAATATGAGGGGAAGAAAATATCTCCTGTCGGTAATGATATTGATTCATTAAAATAGTCAATCGCTTTATTTAGAATTCCTTGTTGGCTAAGCAAGCAGGCCTTATTGTAAAACTCCCGTACTTGGGTTTCATATGGAGATATAATAGCGTTAAGAATGCTTCTTAAAAGTAGATTTTGATATTCAATCTTATGAATAAGAATACCGAAATTATAATTAAAGTCGCTATGCAGCGCCTCAATTGAACTCGCTACTTTATTAAAACCTGCTTGATTAATTTCTGAAATTCGGTTAAAGCCTTCTTCAAGAGCTAATACAATTTGTTCATTTGTTGCAACAATTGCTTTTGTTTGGTCGGAAACTGCCGTTGTTTGATCGTGAATACTATATTGTATTTGTTTTGCCTCTTTATTGAAAGACATCTTAATATCAGAAAGAAAACTCTCTACTTGATACCACTCACGGTAAGTTATTGCACCTGGATACCAAGTCGACATTGGTTAGATATTTAATATTGTACTTAAGCTAGTTTATGAAGTTCCCTTTTAAACTAGTTTAAATACTTGTTACTGTGCTAGCTATTAAAGTAACGATTTTTCCCTCAAAATGAAAAACAATTAAATTATTTCAAGATATCAAGACACAGAGGCAGACTATCTTTCCAATTTTTTAGGCTGATACCAAAAACCTGTTGAACCCAGATTTTGCAGTTGACTTATTTTAGGCAATCTGTCAAAATGCAGTACTTGTTTTTGCCTATTGATTGTAAAAAATAATAACTGTTTATCAATGACTTAAGATACTAAAATCCAACTGCTTTGCA
>JAYWEL010000127.1:0-24473 GCA_043779285.1 Chitinophagaceae bacterium
TCTCTATTTAATAATCCTCCATAAAATTTTATATACTGCTTAAAGTACAACGTAAAAGTACTTTCAAAACCGTATTTACTGCAACAAATTATATAGCGAAACTTCTACTTTCTCAGTTAAACTATACACTTATCTTTGAGTCTGAAGAAAAAGATTCCATTGAAAAAATCAAATACCTGTTTATATGAAAAATTGAATAATCCGAATGCATAAAAACAAAGTTCAGTAATAATTTTTGTAGCTTTTTTTTTAAATCCTTAACAATCAATTATTACGGATAAGCATTAGGTTTTTATTCTTTCATGGACTTTTTCAAGTTATTGAATCATATTGTAACCACTTAAAGAAATAAGTTTAATGAATAGAAAATTCCGGAATAACGTATATATACTATGCGATTACAATATTTTGAAAGAATCAGCGTTTTTTTATATGAATTTTATCCGGAATCTTATTTAAATTCACTCAAATCTAATAGCTTAACTAATGTTGAGAAAAACCCGTTTTAAGTTCTGCCCTATTTTTGTGGTTATATTGTTTTTATCATACAGCAATATAATATCTGCACAAGATCCAAATTTTACACAATACTATGCTGCGCCGCAAATGATTAACCCGGCGCTTACCGGCGTATTTAGTGGTAATGTAAGAATTAATGGACTATACCGGTCACAGTGGCCTGCTATTCAAAACCCATTTGTTACCGGTTCGGTGAGTGTGGATGCAAATGCTATGAAAAACTATTTGAATGAACGTGATTTCGCAGGCATAGGTTTCAACAGTATGTTTGATAACAGTAATAATGGTGGTTTAAAAACCAGTCAATTAGGTGGTTCTTTTTCTTTTCATAAATCTTTAGATAAAGAAGGCATTCATCATATTGGTTTAGGTTTTCAGGCATCATACACAACTAAAAGTTTAGATTATACAAAACTCATATTCAGCCAGCAATTAACATCAACTGGTTTCGATCCAACATTACCCACTGGTGAAGCTGGAAATGGATATACCGGATCTTATTTCGATTACTCGGCAGGTATGCTCTATTCCGGATTGGCATGGGAGAATAACATCTATTTTGGTGCAGCTTATTTCCATATCAATAACCCAAAACTGATTATCAATGGAGCCGAAAATGCAATTTTACCTCGTTACACAATTCAGGCAGGCGGGGATTTTTTAACTGGAAATGAAAATAAATTTTATTTAAGTGGCCTATTAATGAAATCAGGTAGTTCTCAAAGTATTTCCATTGGAGCAGTTTATGGATATACCCTGTTTACCGAATTTGAAGAATCGAGCCTTTTGTTTGGAGCCTGGTACCGGCATAATGACGCCATTGCGCCTTATGTAGGATTACATATGGGAAATATACAAACCGGTTTAACCTATGACGTTAATTACTCGAAATTAAAAAACGCTTCTTTAACAAAAGGAGGATTTGAATTATCATTGAAATATACTTTTTCAAATTATAATGATACATACAAAATCCCTAGTTCTTTTCTTAGGTATTAATAACTAACCAATTTATGAAAAATTTCATTCCACATATCCTTTCCTTTTTATTGAATAAGTATAACCACAGCTTTAGTTTGCTGTTATTGTTTGTTTTTATTAATCAGGGATTGAATGCACAACAGATAACTATTGCTTCCAATCCTGTTCCTGTCCTCGCAGCAAATATTTGTGTAAACACACTGGATGTACCAGTACATAGTTTTACACTTACTGGTTCGGGAGGCGGAGGAACTGTTACTGCAGTAAGTTTTATAACAGCGGGAACCTATGCTACTTCTGACTTAGTAAACTTCAAATTGTGGTCAACACCGACCAATGTTTTTACAACACCTACACAAATAGGTTTAACACTTGCTCCAGTTTTGGCTTCAGGGTCTACTATGACTTTTGGAGGAATCAATTTTCCTGTTGCAAACACAACTTATTTTCTATGGATTACGATGGATGTTTCTTCTCTTGCTTTTGATCAAAGAACCGTTATTGTAAATAGTACTCAAACATCAAATATTTTTAGCAGCACAACAATTGTAGGTAGCGGTGTAGCAAGTAATACGCAAAAAATAATAACGATACCACTTACACCTTCTGTAATATCCGGCACAGCGGCTGTTTGTCCAGGAGTTACTGGTTTAACTTATACTGTTATTTCAGTTCCGAATAATACGTATTTCTGGCAAGTACCAACCGGCTGGTCCATTATCTCGGGCCAGGGTACGAATAGCATAAGCGTTCAGGCAGGAAGTTTTGGGCAAAATGGAAACATAAGTGTAAGAGCTGAAAAATCGCCTTGTGCAGTTAGTCCGGACAGAACACAGGGTGTTACTGTAAATCCACCAATTCCTGCTACACCAGGTTCAATTACAGTACCAGCCAGTACAACTGTTATTTGTCCAAATACTGCAGGTTTGGTATATAGTATAAGTTCTGTAACATACGCAAGTGCTACAGGTTATGTATGGACAGTTCCAACTGGTTGGAACATAACAAGTGGTCAGGGTAGTACATCAATCACCGTTAGCGCAGGTGCATTTGGTCAAAATGGAAATATTACCGTTACTGCATCCAACTCTTGTGGGATAAGCAGTCAAAGTCTTGTGGCAGTTCAGGTCCAACCACCGGTTCCAAATACACCCGGGTCTATTACCGGACCAACTACAGGCGTATGCCAGGGATCAGTGCAACAGTATAGTGTAAATGCAGTTACAAATGCAACGAACTATAACTGGACAGTACCCGGATCATGGACAATTACCGCTGGAGCAGGTACTAATTCTATAACTGTAACCATTGGTAATTCCAGTGGAAGTGTTACTGTGAATGCGGAGAACTCATGCGGTACCAGTGCAACCGGTTCATCATCGGTAACAATTACTCCATTACCAGCAATTCCCGGTTCAATAACAGGTCCTTCTCCTGCATGTGAAGGTACCAGTCAGACATACTCTGTTCCGGCTGTTGCAAATGCAACTACATATACATGGACATTACCATCAGGTTGGTCTATTACCGGGGGGGCCGGTACCAGAACGATTACTGTCTTAGTTGGAACTGCTGGTGGAAGTATTACTGTAAAAGCAAGTAATCTTTGTGGAGAAACCAGTTCTGTAAGAACGGTTAATGTGACATTAAATGGAAAAATCACATTGACCTCCGGCGCAACATCAAATAATCAAAACATCTGTGTTAATACGTCCATTTCAACTATATCTTATTCATTAACAGGAGGAGCAACTGGTGCAAATGTGACCGGATTACCAGCAGGTGTAAATCCCTTATTTAATACTGGAGAATTAACTCTTAGTGGCACACCTTCAGTTGCAGGAACATTTCCCTATACCATTAATACAACAGGTACCTGTATCCAAACCTCCGCTTCAGGAATTCTAACAGTTACGGCAAATGCTGCAATAAACTTAACTTCGGGTGCTAGTACAACTGCACAAACCTTATGTATTAATAATGCCATTGCAAACATTGTTTATAATATTACAGGGGGTGCAACAAATGCATCAGTAACTGGATTGCCAGCAGGGGTTTCTGAAAGTTTTAGTGCTGGTGTTCTTAGAATAAGCGGCACTCCCACTGTTTCCGGAACATTTAATTATATGGTTACTACGTCCGGGACTTGTTTACAGTTTACAGCAAGTGGCAGTATTATTGTCAATCCAAATGCTTCAATTTCATTAACATCAGGTACAGGATCTAATATTCAAAACCCATGTGTCAACTCGTCTATAAATAATATTACTTACTCTATTGTAGGAGCTACCTCTGTAAATATTACTGGTTTACCTTTCGGAGTTACAGGATCATACACTAGTAGTACCGGAGAGTATACAATTAGCGGAATGCCCACAACTTCCGGAACATTTAATTATACCATATCTACTGTAGGAACCTGTATTCAGACATCTGCCACAGGTACAATAACGGTATCTCCAAATGCATCAATTAGTTTAACTTCCGGTACCGGCACAAATTCTCAAACCAGATGTATCAATACATCTATTTCAACTATTACTTATCTAATTTCCGGAGGTGCAACCGGAGCCATTATTACCGGTTTACCCACCAATGTAAGCAGTAGTATCAGTGGAAATACAATTACTATCAGTGGCACAGCAATGGTTGCCGGTTCATTTGATTATTTAGTATCCACAACAGGAACTTGTGTACAGAGTACCGTTAAAGGAACTTTAATTATTAACCAAAATGCGGCTATAAACCTTACGTCAGCTTCAGGTACAGATGCTCAATCCGTTTGTCGAAATTCTCCAATTCAAAATATTACGTATTTCTTATCTGGTGGTGCTACCGGGGCAATTGTTTCCGGATTACCCGCTGGTGTAACCAATAATTTTATTGCAGGGGTTGTTACAATAAGCGGTTCACCCTCTATTTCCGGAAATTTTTCATATACTGTTGCAACCATTGGAAATTGTATCCAGACAAATGCAACAGGCATTATTGGTGTAAATACCCAACCACCTGTAGGAACTCCAAGTCCGATAGCTGGTAATCCACCTACCTGCCAATTAACTAATGGATCTACAACAACAAATTTCACAACTACTGCGGCAAACAGCCTTAAGTATAACTGGTCAATCAGCAATCCGGCTGCAGGCTCCATTGATTCTGCCACAGGAGTAATGACCTGGGCCTTTGATTTTTCCGGATCGGTTGATATCCGGGTTACGGCAAGTGGTTGCAGCGGAACATCGCCACAAGTTTCCAGAACAGTTTCAATTACACCAACCGTTGGCATACCAACAGCAATTATTATATCTACAGGAATAGAACCAAATTGCCAGTTAACCAATAGTTCGACGGTAACTATTTATAGTAGTTCAGCTACCAATAGTACCGGGCTGGTATGGGCAATCAGTAATTTTGCAGCAGGAACTATCAATCCGTCAACCGGTGCTATGACATGGAATAATGGATTTTCCGGAACTGTCGATATTCAGGTTATTGCCAATGGCTGTAATGGCCCATCGGTTAGGGAAATACGAACTGTAAATATTACACCGGCTAATTTCAGAATAACTAACAGCCCTTTAATACAAACAATTTGTTCCGGAGGCAGTTCTACTTTAGTTCCACTTACTTCAAATGTTGCAAATACTATCTATAGCTGGACCGCTTCTTCATTACCAAGAGTAAGTGGTTATACTACAAGTGGTACAGATACTATTCCTGTACAAACCATCATTTCTACCGGGAATGCTATTGATACGGTAACATACACAATAACACCTACAGCAAACGGCTGCAGAGGTCCAATTATTAAATATGTCATTACCATTTTGCCAAAACCAATTGCCACTATAACAGTTACGCCAGTTAGAACTTGTGCACCGGCAACAATAAATTTCACCAATACAAGTAAGTTTGCCAATACTTGGGAATGGTATTTAAATGGAACCCTTTTTTCATCAGATTCTATTCCGCCAACTCTTAATATTTCAACACCTAACAACTATGTTTTCACATTAGTAGCGATAAATTCGTTAGGCTGTGGAATAGATAGCATGTCTAAAACGGTAGTGGTTAGCAATACTACAAGACCAGCAATGGAATACCCAAGAATAAATGCAGTTAAAGGTTTGGCAGTTCAATTAAATGCCATGGGTGGAGGCATTGCCTATGCCTGGTCACCGTCAACAGGTTTGGATAATCCAAATATTAAGAACCCAACATTTTTGTTAAACTCAAATGTTGATAGCATTATTTATTCTGTAAAAATCATTGATACTACTGGATGTCCAATTACCGACAGACAAGTTGTTTGGATGTTCAATAAACCGGGTGTACATATGCCAACAGCATTTACACCAAATGGAGATGGAATAAATGATTTATTTATACCTGTTTTTTCATCAAATATCCGTGTTAAATATTTACGCATTTTTGATCGATGGGGAAAATTAATATTTGAAACAATTGATATGACTCGTGGATGGGATGGTACGATTAATGGAATACCAAGCCCCATGAGTACTTATGTCTGGGTCATCTCGGCCATTGATACTTATGGCAATGACATTGTTAAAAAAGGAAGTGTAACACTTATACGAAATTAAAAAAAAGAGAAAGTTCCAAAACAGGGGCTTTCTTTTTTTAAATACTATTGTTATGATAAATGTGAATGGTGAATGGTGAATGGTGAATGGTGAATGGTGAATGGTGAATGGTGAATGGTCAATGGTGAATGGTGAATGGTGAATGGTGAATGGTCAATGGTGAATGAATCAATCCGTCCTATAAGGAATCATACTCAAATTAGTATTCGGTTCGTACCCCAACCCCACTTTAAAAATTCGGGCATAGCCAGTTTCCAGGTAGCAATATCATGCTTACCCTGTTTCATTTCAAGAAATCGAATATCCTTTTCAATATCATAACCTTTGCTGACTAATTCTTTAATCAGATCCAATGTATCATCTATAGAATCTATAATGCCGTTATTATTCCGGTCGCTGATTTCATCCATATTGCCGCATTGAAAAAAGAATTTCTGACCTTCATTAAAATCAGCATTTCGAATCTGTTGATGCATGATGCGATGTGTATCATCATCGTAAGTAAGTTCATCCTTATCCACACTTCGCCACCAGAGTGAACCGGAAAAAACTCCGGCTTTTTCAAAGACTCCGGGGTTGTTCCATACCAGATCCAATGCAGACAATCCACCCAAAGAAAAACCTGCAAAAGAAATATCGGCAAACTCATTAATAAAGTAAGCCTCTTTGATCAAAGGTAAAAGTTCCTCGATAATAAATGATTCATAAAGGGAAGCTTTTGCCCCACGACCCAGATAATCTGCTTCATTGGCAATGCCATATTCCATTTTCCTTTTCTCACCTGCATGAATGCCCACACAAAGAACTGCATTGATTTCCTGATTGGATATTAACTCATCCATCCTGTTTGTAAAATCCATTTCTATCAGATTTTGCCCGTCATTGATTAATAACAGACTTAATTTTTCCGGATAGACAATATTTATTGGAAGATAAAAATCAACTGTCACATCACGTTCAAGATGTATAGATTGAATGGTTCGTTTTTCTACAAGGATTTTTGGCAGCACAATAGTTTGCATGTTTTCAAAAATAGGAAATAAGAGCAGGTATTGCTTGCAGGTGGGATAATCATTGAACGTCCGCCCGGAACCGCTGCCCAAAAATGTTTTAAAAATTGAACTTATGTTATCGAAGTTCCACTGCGTTGCACTTCGTTTAAGCCCTATATGTTGTGGTTTTTTGCTCGTGCTGTTCGTTACAATTTTATTGAAAGTTCGAGGTGTCCACCAAGTCCAATTTCTACAATTTTTTGTAGCGTTGAAATACGAACTTCTTTGATATTGTTTTCAATTTTTGAAATATATCCTTTATTTGTTCCACATTTTTCAGCAAGTTCTTCTTGTGTCAGCCCTTTTTCAAGTCGAGCTTGTTGAATAAGGAAACCAAGTTTAAACGCTTGATAACCTTTCTCAAATTTATCTCGTTTAGACGTTCCTTTCTTGCCATATTGTTCGTCAACAAACTGGTCAAGAGATTTTAAACTGTTTTTATTTTTCTGTTTCATATTCCTTTTTAATTTTCAATGCTTTATCAATTTCGGACTTTGGTGTTTTCTGAGTCTTTTTCTGAAAGCCATTTGCCAAAACAATAAGTTTGCCTTCGTCAAAGAAACAGAAAATGCGAAAAATGTCATTTCCTTGTTGTATCCTTATTTCATAAAGTCCGTCCGTCCCTTCCATATATTTCAAATAGTCAGTCGGGATTTGTTGTTGAGTTTCGATAATTCTAAAAGTCCATAAAATCTTGTCTTTTACTTTCTGTTTCTGCTTTTCGTAGAAGTCAGTAAAGAAGCCTTTATACAAAAGGTTATATTCCTAATTTTTAGTTCACTCATACTTCTTTGCAAAAATAAGTAATGTTATCCGAATGGGCAACCTGTTTTTTGACTTAAAAAATCCAGGTTTGTTGAATTTGTTTATTCTATTGATGATGTCGGGTAAAATCACAGCTTACGTCTGCATTTTCCGTCAAATTAATTACCCCTGATCAGGATGATTCATTTTACGATGAATAATTTTACTTTCAGTCAAATAAAATGGTTATATTAATTTTGAATAGTTCATTATTTTAAAATTATTGTATGCAAAAAATAGGCATCTTGTTCGGAAAGGAAAGATCTTTTCCAGAGGCATTTGTAGAAAGAATTAACAGTAAGAACATAAAGGGCATCATGGCCGAACCGGTCAAAATAGACAAAGCCATGCAGGGAGTAGCGGAAGATTATGCCGTCATCATTGATCGTATTTCACAGGATATTCCGTTTTATCGTACTTGGTTAAAAAATGCAGCACTTACCGGAACTGCAGTAATCAATAACCCATTTTGGTGGAGTGCCGATGAAAAGTATTTCAACAATTGCCTCATGACAAAGATTGATGTTCCTGTTCCAAAAACGGCAATTCTTCCTTCCAGCAAACACCCGGATGATACTTCAGATGAATCATTCAGTAATTTGGTTTATCCATTGGATTGGGAATCTATATTTAACTACATTGGCTTCCCTGCATACATGAAACCACATTCAGGTGGTGGATGGAAAAGCGTTTATAAACTGGAAAATAAAGAAGAGTTTTTTGAAAAACATTCAGAAACAGAACAATTGGTTATGATGCTTCAGGAAGAAATTGTTTTTGAAGAATATTACCGTTGTTATTGCATTGGCAGAAAGCATGTACTCATCATGCCATACGAACCAAGAAACCCGCATCATTTGAGATATGTAGCCAACTTCATCCCAACTCCTGAACGATTGAAAGAGATGGAAGAAATAGTGCTTCGAATAAATAATTATTTAGGTTATGATTTCAATACCGTTGAATTGGCAGTAAAAGACGGCATTCCTTATGCGATTGATTTTTGTAACCCAGCACCGGATGCGGAAAGATCAAGTGTTGGCGAAGCAAACTTTGAATGGGTGGTTGAGAATGCAGCCAACTATGCCATTGAAAGAGCATTGGAACAAAAAGCTGGCGAAGACAATCTTACCTGGGGCGAATATATAAAGCGAAGTGCCAATAAAAAATCTCTTTATTAATTTCAATCAATAAAAATTAGTTTTTCAAATCATTAACTTGAACATCTATGTCGTCAATAAATTACAATCAATTTACGTTGGGTATTGAAGAGGAATATATGATACTCGATCCAGAAACAAGGGAATTAAAAAGTCATGAGCAGCAGATTGTGCATGAAGGACAGAAAGTGCTCAAAGACAAGGTTAAAGCGGAGATGCATCAGGCTGTAGTAGAAGTAGGAACGGATATTTGTAAGAACATTGATGAAGCACATCATGATGTCTCCACTTTAAGAAAAACGATTTCTGATATTGCCGTTTCTTTAGGTTATTCTATTGGTGCATCTGGTACTCATCCATTCAGTCAATGGGAATTGCAACTGATTACAGAACATGCCCGTTATCATGAAATTGTCAATGAATTACAGGATGCTGCAAGAAGCAACCTGATTTTTGGTTTGCATGTACACGTAGGCGTTGATAACCGCGAAATGGCCATGCATATTGCCAACTCTACCCGCTATTTCTTACCACACATTTTTGCATTAAGTGTAAACTCGCCTTTCTGGGAAGGACGGCATACGGGGTATAAATCGTACCGTACAAAAGTGTTTGATAAATTTCCCAGAACGGGTATTCCTGATGCATTCGACAGCATTGAAACATATGACAAGTACATCAATCTTTTGATAAAGACCAACTGTATTGATAATGCTAAAAAAATATGGTGGGATCTCCGGGTTCATCCTTTCTTTAATACCATAGAATACCGGATTTGCGATGTACCCATGACCGTTGATGAAACCATTACCATAGCTGCATTATTTCAGGCAGTAGCTGCAAAAATTTATAAACTCCGAAATGAAAACCTGAATTTCATGCAGTATTCCAGGCCGCTATTGAACGAAAATAAATGGCGGGCAAGCCGCTATGGCATTGATGGCAGAATGATTGACTTTGGAAAAGAAGAGGAAGTAAATACCCGTGTATTAATTTATGAATTGCTCGATTTTGTAGATGATGTAGTAGATGAATTGGGCTCCAGGCATCGTTTAGCTCATGTACAGCATATATTTGAAAATGGCACAGGGGCCGACAGGCAACTTGCAACTTTTGAAAAAACCAATAATCTCATGGATGTGGTTGATTTGATACAATCAGAATTTCTGAAAGGGATTTAATTTATCCAAAATACAAACATGCACATCCAGCCAACATAATAAACAATGAGATATAGTGATACTTTTAAATGGTTTCATTAAAAATAAACTTAAAGCAACAGGGTTAGAATTGGAGTGAATAACTCGAATAAAGATGAAACTAACGGAGTAGTAATAGATAAACCCTTTAACCCGGTTATTATTGCCACTACAATAAATACGGACATGATAAATGGTTCAATAGAAAGCAGTTTAATTGTAGACTCTTTCTCATTTATTTTTTTCATAATCACACACAGTAGAAATGCCAATATTAAAACAACTATTTCCTGGGTAAACACAATCGTTATAAATGAAAAACTTCTTTTTTAAAAAAATAAGGAAGCCAGAAAAAGCCAGATCTTTCATCGAAGTTTTAGCAGAATCGAAAATAACGCAAATTGGCAGCATTTCTGCTGCCAATAAGATTGGGGGGTTTAATGGTTAAAGATTTTTGAATAGCATGTCATCTGCTGCTTTCAGAAAATCAACAATCAAATTTATTCATTCCATTTTATTTTTTTGAGTACAAATGAGTACAAATGCAGTAAATTGGTGATTCGTATGCCAAAGCCAATAGAAATCTCTGTATCAGAAAGGGATTATATCAAAAACGCCCTGGGAAAATACTTCAATGTAACTATTGAGGACACCAATGACTGTAAGAATATCAGTACCCTTGTACAAGAAAAAACAGGTTCTTTAATTAGCTATAACACCTTAAGAAGATTATTCAGAATAATACCTTCTCAAACCGGTATTTCACTTCATACATTGAATTTACTTGCCCAATGTATACAGTTTAACAATTGGTCCGAATTTCAAAAATCTATTACAGAGCACCGTATAGACCAACGAAACCACATTATTTTTTATTACAGGAAGCAGCAAAAAATTGATCATAACAATATTATTGGTCTCCTTGTAAAAATAAAGTTCGATAAATGGGAAGAAGCTTATTGGCTTAAAGCCGTAGTTAATCTTGCTTTGGATCTGAAGGACTACGAGTTGATCAAAAAGATTCTCTTATTCTTATATGATATAGATCTGTTGACTCATCTCGATAAAATATATTTTGGTTTGCAGGACATATTTTTCGAACTTCCACATAACAATGAGGTAGCTGAAATATTAATATCCAATTTAGCAGACTCTCCAATAATTCAATTTGTATTTGTAGAATGTTATATCAATGAAGCTGAGTTGAACGGTTATTTTGGAAAACTGCTGGATGCTTATTTTATTATTAAAAAAGAGGAACCTCAAACACAATTATTTTACACATTGATGCATTGTCAGAAAGATTATCAGTCAGGGAAAAAAACAGAACTGATTAAACAAATTTTTCAAAAAGCTTTACAAATATTCCATACTTCAAATAAAACAAATTTTCATCCGATCGTTTTAGGAAGGTTAGTGGCATGGGAATGGATTCTTTATCGTACCGATGAAACTTATAAAGAATCAATTGCTTTATTAAAAACCGGATTGGATTGGGCACATTTTAAAGATTTTTATCACAGACTTTGTGTACTTTTCAGTGATCATGAGTCTTTGCCAACGCTGATTAATATTCCGGCTGAATTTGCCAACAAACATAAAGAGCATCTACCCTTTTTTGATGAAAGGATATATACACATGAATATCTACAGATGGCTATCAACAGCTACCTCAAAAATGATCATCAAACTGCTAGGGAATGGCATAAAAAAATAAATCCTGTCAATTTCGATTTCACGATGCTAGACTGGTACCTTGATTGGTATAATAAACTGGATGAAAATTTAAACTGATCTAAAACTTTCCTTTATCCACATCCTTAATAAAATCAATAACCCCTTTCATAAACACTTCCTGGTCATCCCACATGGCTAAATGACTGCCATTGGGACAAAATAAATACCGCCCGTTTTTTACCAGCTCCGATTGTTTTTTCATATCCTCCGGATCCATGGTATCGTATTTTGCAGCAACCATCAACGTGGGTATTGTAATGTTTTTCAAATCATTCATCCTTTCCCAATTTGCCAAACGTCCACCAACAGAAAATTCACTTGGCCCCTGCATCATCAGGTAAATTGGATAGTTGAGATGTTTGAATGCCCTGTTTACTCCATCGGGCCAGGGTTGTAGCCGACAAATATGCTTATTGTAATATTCGGTTGTCAGCAATTTTTGGTAATCAGGATTATCAAACTGTTTCAACTTTTCATATGCCAATAAAGAATCTACAGCAGACTTACGCATTGCTTTCTTTAACTCATCTCCATAAGCAGCATACCTGGAAATACTGGCCATCATATTTGCTACAATCATTCCCTTCATATTGGCCTGGTATTTCAATGCATATTCTATAGCAAGAATTCCTCCCCATGAATTGCCCAATATATAAAAATTGCTAGCATCGGCACCGATAGCAATTCTAACCTGTTCCACTTCACCCACATACCGGTCAATGGTCCACAAACTGCTGTCAGTAGGTTGATCGGAATAATATGAACCCAGTTGATCATATTCATAAAATTCAAAACCTTGTTGTGGGAAAAAACTCTGAAAACATTCCATATACTCATGTGTCATGGCTGGACCACCGTGTAATAAAAGAATCTTAATTCGAGGATTATTACCAAAACGTTTGGTCCAAACTTTGAATTCACCTAAAGAAGTTTGAATCGGAACCATTTTTATTCCTGCTGTTTGTACCCCCTCCTGTTGATAATTGAAATAATCTTTAACGGATATACTTCCCTCCGTATTCAAATTATTTTTACTATTACACGAAAAAAACAATCCGGTTATAAATAAAGCTGCCAATGAGTATCTCATTATTAATAATTTTAGATGCATAAGTTAGCTAAAAATTGTTTTAATTTGAAAATCTTTAATAAATAGATATGAAAAAAATACTGCCTTTTTTATTGTTATTCATCGTAAGCATCTGTCAGGCTCAAACCAAAGGAGATTCATTGAAACTGATAAAGGACTTTTTACGTTTTGCAGATCTGCAACTAAATGACAGCGAAGTTGACTCCATGTTTGATGGCGTTAAAAGAAATAACCGCTTGTATGCCGATATGCATAAACAACCAATACCTAACAGTCAGCCCTACCCTTTAGCTTTCTCAATAGAAAAAGCCAAAGACAAAACAAAGACCAAAAACCAATGGAATATACCAAAAGGAATTAACCTGCCAGCAAACAAAAACGATCTCGCTTTTTATTCCATTACAGAATTGGCCAGTTTAATAAAATATAAAAAAATCAGTTCGGTAGAATTGACCGGTTTTTTTATAGCCCGTTTAAAAAAATGGGGAGATACTTTACAGTGTGTAATCAATCTTACAGAAGATATTGCCATGCGGGAAGCCAGACAGGCTGATGAAGAAATTAAAAAAGGAAATTACCGTGGACCCTTACATGGAATTCCTTATGGATTAAAAGATCTGTTCATGGTAAAAGGCACTAAAACTACCTGGGGTGCAGAACCCTATATAGATCAACAATCAACGGAGGATGCATATGTTTACACCCAACTAAAAAATGCCGGAGCTGTTTTATGTGCTAAACTCACCTTGGGTGCATTAGCCATGGGTGATGTATGGCATGGCGGTAAAACAAAAACTCCTTGGGATTTAACCAAGGGATCCAGTGGATCATCAGCAGGTTCAGCATCTGCAACTGTAGCAGGCCTCCTTCCCTTTGCTATTGGTACTGAAACTTTGGGCTCTATCATATCTCCATCTAATGCATGTGGTGCAACTGGCTTGCGGCCTACATTCGGATCTGTAAGCCGATCTGGAGCCATGGTGTTAAGTTGGAGTCTTGATAAAATCGGACCCATTTGCAGAAGTGCAAAAGATGCAGCGATTGTTTTTGATGCCATTGTTGGAACAGATGGAAAAGATTATGGAAATGAACCCAGAAATTTTGTATACAATGAAAAACAGGTTGATATCAAGAAACTCAAAGTGGCTTATGTGTCCAATTACTTTAGAACCATTTCCAAAGATGCATCTCCATGGAAAGTCATCGAACAACTGAGAGCCCTAGGTGTAACTGTTGATTCAGTTGAATTTCCGGAAAAAGATATTTATCCTGCGAATTTCATAACACCAATCATTAATAGTGAATGTGCTGCGGCTTTTGACGAGTTGACCAGATCAAATCAGGATGACCTTTTAAAAAAACAGGACAAAGGAGCATGGCCAAATTCTTTCCGCACTGCAAGAACGGTACCGGCAGTAGAATATATAAATGCCAACAGGCACCGGTATTCGGTAATGACTAAGATGAATGCGTTTATGAAACAGTTTGATGTATTAATTGTACCAACATTTTCCGGTAGCCAGTTAGCTATTACAAATCTTTCCGGCCATCCGGCTTTAATTTTTCCATGTGGCTACAGCAAAAATGGAATGCCGGAAACCATCACATTACTCAGTAATTTATATGACGAAGTAAAACAACTGGTTTTAGCAGACGCATATCAAAAAGCAACAGATCATCATAAAAAACATCCGGCTCTTTTTTTGGAATAAAGAATGATGGAATTTCATTCTTTGAAATAAATAGTTTCATCTACAAACTGACGTACTAAAAAATATTAAGTTTGCCGTTATGCAGGAGGATGTAAAGAAAATAAGGGTGGCTATTTTAGATCTTTATGAAGGGTTTGAAAATCAGGGAATGCGTTGTCTGAACAGTATTCTAGCTGAATATACTGCTGCTAATCTAATTAAAATAGATCTGGAGATTTTTGATGTAAGGCTTGAAAAAAAAATTCCCGATCTTTCTTTCGACATTTATATTTCCAGTGGTGGACCCGGATCTCCACTTGAATCTGAAGGACTCGATTGGGATACAAAATATTTTGAATGGGTGAACATGATTGAAAATTGGAATGCAGATGATAGAAATATCATTAAGAAATCAGTTTTTTTAATTTGCCATTCATTTCAGTTGTATTGCCGTCATTATAAAATTGGAAAACTTTGCAAAAGGAATTCTACATCGTTTGGTGTATTCCCTGTTCATTTGATGGAAAGAGGCGTTGAGGAAATTGTTTTTAACGGATTAAGAGATCCATTTTATGTTGTTGACAGCCGCGACTACCAATTGATTGAACCCGATCATATTGTTTTAGAAAAATTGGGTGCCCGGATTTTATGCATAGAAAAGAATCGACCACATGTGCCGTTTGAAAGAGCCGTTATGGCTATTCGCTTTTCGGAAACGATTATCGGCACTCAATTCCATCCGGAAGCGGATGCCGTTGGTATGACTTTGCATCTGCAAACGGATACAAGAAAAAAAGTGGTTATTGAAAATCAAGGTGAACTCAAATGGAAAGAAATGATTGATCACTTACATGATCCAGATAAAATACTTTGGACTTATTCTCATGTACTTCCAAATTTTCTTAACAAAGCGGTTGACCATCTGCAAAAAGTCCTTGCTTAATGAATCTTTTTTTATTTAATACAAATTCAAAAAAGATCCGAATTTATCTTTGGATTCTCCTCTTTGAATCCTTAACTTTCGAAGAGAAAAGCAACCGATGAAAAAAGAATTAAGAGAAGCATATAATCAATCTTTCAGCCAGAAAAAATATCATTCTTTTTTACAGGATATGGATAATGCTTATCCGGGTTTGCTCGATTTTCGTGTTGCAGAAACGCCTGTTTTTGTACCTAAAGAATTGAAACAAAAAATTCTGGATGCCGCTGAATCAATCATTGATATGATTATAGATCCTTCCTTTAAGGAGTTAACCCAAAATGCCATACCTAAAAATTTAATCGTACCTAACGAAAATAATCATACTCATTTTATGGCCCTTGATTTTGCCGTTTGTATAAATGTACAAGGAGAGATTGAACCACAATTAATAGAAATGCAGGGCTTCCCCAGTTTGAATGCCTACCAGATTTTATTTCCAGAAATCAGTAAAAAGCATTTCCCAATTCCGGAAAACTATTCTTCTTTTTTATCAGGACATAATCAGGAATCTTATATCCAGTTATTGAAAGAAATTATCCTTGGAGATCATCAACCGGAAAATGTAATTCTATTAGAAATTTTTCCACAAATACAAAAAACAAGAATTGACTTTGCCTGTACTGAAACATATGTTGGGATAAAAACGGTTTGCCTCACTGAATTAATAAAAAATGGAAAAAATCTTTATTATTTATTGGATGGTAAAAAGACAAAGATTCACCGCATATACAACCGTTTGATTTTCGATGAACTTCAGCAACAAACCTCTGAGATACAGGAAAAAGGTAAAATACTTTTTGAAGAACTGGATGTTGAATGGATCACTCATCCAAACTGGTTTTATCGTATCAGTAAATACACACTTCCTTTTATTCATCATCCATTGGTACCGAAAACCTATTTTTTAAACGATGTAAAACAAATACCGGAAGACCTGGAAAATTATGTTTTAAAACCTTTATTTTCTTTTGCAGGACATGGTGTAATTATTGATCTGCAATCATCGGATATTGAAAATATTAAGGATCCTGAAAACTGGATACTGCAAAGAAAAGTGAAATATGCAGATATAATCGAAACGCCAGACATTCCTGCAAAAGTGGAGATTCGAATTTTTTATTTCTGGAAAGATGGGGAAACCAGACCTGTAGCCGTTAACAATTTGGCTCGTTTGAGTAAAGGAAAAATGGTTGGCGTCAGTTACAACAAAGACAAAGAATGGGTTGGCGGATCATTTTGCTGGTTTGAAAATTAATTTATTTTTTTTTATATGATACACATAAAAGATATTCCTAAAAAGGAATTAGCTCCCGGCATACTTAGTAAATTAGTGCATGGTGATAAATCTTCTTTATCGATCGTGGAACTTGCAAAAGGAAGCATACTTCCCTTGCATCGGCACATACATGAACAGATCACATATATCGTTGAAGGTGAATTGGAGATGCTATTGGGAGATGAAAAACATATTCTTACAGCAGGTACTGTTCATGTAATTCCGTCCAACCAACCACACGGAGCAGTTGCTTTAACGAATTGCATGGTTATTGATTTTTTCAGTCCGGCACGGGATGATTACAGATAAAACCTAAGTGATTTTATCACTCAAATTTCTTTTTAAGACTTTTCATATACAAAAAAAGTTTAGTGATCCCAATTTCACTAAATTTCTATTCAAACCTTTATCCAGTATAGATTACAAAGGTTTTTACCAACTATTTTTCAGTATTATACCTCATTTTTTAGGACCGCAAATGTATAAGGCTCAACAGCAGAAAACAATTAGTTTTTATGCCATAAAATAATTATACTTTATGGATGTTTAATTGAATGAATATCTGAGTCCTGCAAAAATTCTTCTACCTTGATTAGGAGCAAATACATAAGAAGGGTCAAAAGATAGTGCATAGGGATTCTCTGCGGTTGCTACTACTTTTCCTGCATTATCAAACTGTACTTTTTTATCAAAGGGATCATGTGTACGTGCAATAATAAACGGATTATTTTTTGCCGGAGTCCAGTTCAATATATTTTTAACACCAAAATACATGTCAAAACTTTTAGAAAACTTTTTAGTTACCTGAATATTTTGAATGCTCCAGACCGGTGAAGAAGCCTGACGTGGATCAAGGTCGGATAATAATGGCAAACGCATCGGTCCATAAATATTTCCGGTATAATCGATGCCAATATTTTGCTTCGGGAAAAAATAACTTGCTGCCCAGGTACCACTCCATTTTTCAACCAGCATGGGTTTTATTTTTATCGATTTGCCATCCTTGTCATCCTCCACCCTGTTTACATCCTGCAAGGTAAAGCCAGCCAATATTTTTAATCGTTGCCCAAAATTCAGCTCAGAATTTACTGTAAGCCCTTTTGAATATGCATATCCTTTCAGGTTATCATAAATGATTTTATTGGGATTGGTATCATAATCTGCAATGATCTGGTTTTGAAAATGAGAATACCAGACTGCCACATCAACATTGTAAAAATTTCCGTTTTTTCTCCACTGCTTCGAATAGTTTAGATTGATGTTCTTGCTTTTTTCCGGTTTTAATTGGGATAATATTTCAACGACTCTTGCCCCTGTCAATGCCGCATGATCTTCGGTAAAAATATTCACCACACGGAAACCCGTACCTGCATTCAATCGTACTACCTGCTTGTTTTTAAAATTAATTTTATACGCTATCCTTGGTGTAAAAATATTTTTATGCACCGAATGATAGTCGTACCGCATTCCCAACAAAAGAATCTGGTTAGCGTTAAAACTCCATTCATCCTGTACAAATATTCCGGGGATATACGTTTTGTTGGGCTTGTTCATCCGGTTTAAAGTATCGACAGTCGCTGTAGAATTATCATCGTATAAATTGTATCGCATCGCCAGGCCAGTTAATAATTCATGGGTTTCATCAATTTGTTTATCCCATGTCAACTGACTGAATACAATATTTTGTTTCCCAATAAAAGGAGTAGTTCCATAATAAGAATCCTGATCATGGCCTGTTGCAGAAAACGCTAAATTCATTTTTTCTTTTAGGGGCAATTGATAATTTCCAATAAGCTCCCAACGGTTGGTATGAATGCTTTCTGCATAAATTTCGTCAGTACCACGAAAACTTTTATTATACCGTAGATCTCCGCCCCAACGGTATTCTGTAAAATAACGGCTTGCTAATGAAGCTGTCCGGTTATGTTTTCTATGAAAACTTAATTTATTGAAAATAGACATCCTGTTTTGCAAAGTAACATCTGTAAACTGGTCTCCGTTCTTATCAAATGGTTTCTGATAATTGAAATAATTAATACCTGTCAGACTGGTTATTGATTTGGAAGGCTTCCATTTAAAACCCAGATCAACCAAATGCTCCTGCCAGTCGGTTGTCATGATGTTTGCAGAAATAACCGGAGCTTTCTCTGGCGATTTTGTAATAACATTAATCAATCCACCGATTGCTTCTGAACCATATAGTCCAGAAGCAGGGCCTTTCACGATTTCGATTCGTTCAATCAGTTGAGCCGGTATTCCAAACAAACCATACACCGATCCCAGGCTGCTTACAATGGGCATCCCATCAATCGTTATCATAGTATATGGTCCTTCTAATCCATTAATATGAATGTCACCGGTATTGCATACACTGCAATTTAATTGTGGACGTACACCATTGACGTTTTGCAATGCTTCAAAAATACTGGGTGTTGGATTTTTTTTCAGGAACTGGCTGGTATACACTTCAACCGCTATCGGACTCTTTAATCTTGTTATAGGCCGCATGGTGCCAGTAACAACAATATCTTCCATTATCTTGACTGATTTCTCTAATTCGATATTGATTTTTTGCTTCTTACTATCTGTGATTGTAAGAAGTTTTTGAAAGTCATAAAATCCATTAGCTGTTACTTCCAACATTCTTTTACCTACTGGTAAATCAGTTAAAATAAAATGTCCATTACTGTCAGCAACAGTTGCAAATGTTTTTCCAACCTGAATACTTGCAAATGGTATTAATTTTCCTTCGCTGCTAATATGACCACTGAGAACGGCAGTCTGTGCATGAAGATTGAAGCCACTCATAATCAAGATCAACAATAATAAACCAATATATATTCGATTCGCCATAAATTATTTTTAGTCTTGTCTAAATTTATCTTTAGGCAAATATACAATGTTTACATAAAACAAACCTTCATCGAATTAAAAAATGGTTTAAGTTATAATTTAAGCGATGCTACATTAATTGATTTTATTTCACTGTTGGTCCAGGCAAAAACAAGCTGTTTACCCGATTTAACCATTTGTGGAAACCCGCTGGAACGGGAAACAGAAGATGAAGCAATGATAACAGGATCACTGACAGTACCGTCCTTATTTACTTTGGTCATTTTTATTTTAGAACCTTCCATCCAGCTGATGGCCGCATTATTTTTATCCAGCATAACCAAATCTACTCTCCCAATAGTTGTGTCTTTATCAATACGGATTGGTTTTCCAAAACTTGCTCCCCCATCTTCTGAGAAAATTAATTTTACCTGCGATTGGTTTTCAGGAGATGAAAACCAGGCAATGGCCAGATTATTTTCCAAGGCTGCAACCTGTGGACCATTTACCGGACAACCCTTAATCTTCCATTGGTCATCATAAATAGTATTTGGTTTTGCCCATGCTTCTTTTTCTAATCGGGCAATAGCTATATCTCTGATTTCCTCATCCGACCGATCTCTGTAAATCACAACCGGACCTTTCGCAGTAATTGCTGCACTGGTTTGGCAACAATCACAAACACGGTTATCCAGCTCCCATTCTTTGAGCTTATTTCCTTTAACATCGATGATGGCTGCACGCAAACTCATTTGGCCTTGATGACCATGTGTATCAGCCTTTGGATCTTCGCTAACAGTATTTCTTCCATCCAGCCATGAAACAAAAAAATCGCCTTTATAGGGAGTCATTGAAACAAAACCATGTTCTGCCTTCTTTCCATCATCATGCAGAATAAATGGTTTGCTCCATGTTTTTCCTTTATCAGCTGATGCAAGAATTTTTATATCATAGGTAAAAACTCCTTTGGCACTTTTCTCCAGATAATGTGCCATCATATTTCCTTCTCCGTCTGAAACTATCATGGGATAATCGGCCCAATTTACAAACCAATCAACACCTGATGTAATAACAACTGGTGTTGACCACTTTTCATTGATTAACGTAGAAAACTTTAAAAAACTGGAATCTGCTTTTCGTTCAATCCAGGATAAATAAACCAATCCGTTTTTATCGGTAAATAAATAGGGTTCGGCACTAACAGAATCTGCAGGAGAATCAATTTCGTAAAAATTTGCAGCATTCGCTGTTGTTTCATTTTCTGATTCAAATGTACATGCAACAAAAGACAGAATAAACAAACTGAAGGCAAGATATTTTATCATTTTATAAAAATTATTTTATGATTAATTGAAATTAAAAATCGGATTGATTATGTGAGTCAATATATTTTTTTAATGCCTTTTCGCCAAACATTTTAAAAACCACCGGTGTTACAATCATATCCAATATAGTTGAACTTACCAAACCTCCCAAGATAACCGTTGCAACCGGATATAAGATTTCTTTACCGGGTGCTGTTGCATCCATCGTTAAAGGGATCAAGGCCAATGCCGCTACCAGAGCCGTCATCAATACCGGAACCAATCTTTCGATAGATCCACGGATAATCATTTTATCGCCGAAAACTTCTCCCTCATGTTGTACTAGATGTATATAATGACTGATCATCATGATTCCATTTCTGGATGCGATACCGGTCAGGGTAATAAATCCAACCAAAGTAGCAATAGAAAATACGCCACCGGTTAACATAACTGCAACCACACTCCCAATTAATGCAAGCGGTATATTGAGCATCACCTGTAATGCAATCCTCGATGATTTGAAATGACTGTATAAAACCAAAAAGATACCAGCAAATGAAAAAATGCTTAATATTCCAATCAATCTACTTGCCGATTGTTGACTCTCAAATTGCCCACCCCATTGTATATAATATCCCTCCGGCATTTTCAGTTCAGTTTTTACTTTTTCCTGCATTTCTTTTACAGTACTACCTAGATCACGGTCTTGCACATTGGCAGATATCACAATACGCCGTTGCGTATTTTCATGATTGATTGCATTGATACTGTTTTCCAATTCAACTTTTGCAATTTGATGAAGTGGAATTAAACCACCATCAGGCAAGGCAATCTGTGTATTCCGGATAGCTTCAAAATCTTTTCGGGTTTCATTATCCGTACGAATAACAACATCAAAGGATTTCTGCCCATCCAGAACCTGTCCGGTGACTTTCCCATTATAAAAAACTTCTAAATCTTCTGCAATGGTACCTACATGTAATCCGTATCGCTGCACAGCCTCCCGATCCAGTTTAATCATCAATTGCGGTACCATTACCTGATTCTCTAATTGAATGTCAACAACACCAGGCACTTCAGCAATCTTATCTTTTACTAATTGAGCTTGTGCTCTTAATTGTAATAAATCGTTCCCAAATATTTTTATAGCTACCTGTGCCCGTACACCAGATAATATATGATCGAGCCGGTGTGATATTGGTTGACCAATATTTACGGTTGTCCCTTTTAGTATGTTCAGATTGGTGCGGATGTCTGCAATGACCTGATCCTTTGGCCTGCCACCCGGTTTTAACACAACATCAATCTCCGAATAACTTGGAGGCTCCGCATGTTCATCCAACTCTGCCCGGCCTGTTCTCCGGGATGTCAGTGAAACCTCCGGGACCTTCAGTATTTGTTTTTCTGCAATTACGCCGATTTTATTTGACTCCTCCAATGAAGTGCCAGCAGGCGTTAATACATTGATGGTATAACTCCCTTCATTAAATGGTGGCAAAAATTCGGTGCCGAATAAAGGAACGACAGACATCGCAGCAAGAACAAGTGCTATTGCAAATCCTAATATCAGTTTAGGTCTTTTCAATCCCCATTTCAATAAAAGCAAATCGTATTTTTTGAGCTTTCTTACCAGTGGGCTATCATCGGCCTCTTCCTCATTTTCAGCCTGTTTATTTTTTTTCCAAAAAGCAAGATTGATATGTTTCAGATGTTTATTTTTCCCCATTAGATAACTGCAAAGAGCCGGCGTCAATGTTAGTGATACCAACAATGAAGCAACAATTGAAGTAATATATGCAATACCTAAAGGAGCGAATATTTTTCCTTCAATTCCCTGCATATAAAACAATGGAAGGAAAACCAAAACGACAATGATGGTTGCATAGACGATCGAATTCCTTACTTCACTACTGGCTTCATAAACCACTTTTAAAACCGGCCGGGGATTTTCCAGTGTCCAGTTTTCTTTCAAACGCCGGTACACATTTTCTACATCCACTATTGCATCATCCACCAATTCGCCAATGGCAATAGCCAACCCACCCAGTGTAAGTGTATTTATGGAAATACCGAATAACTTAAAAATAATTGCCGTAATGACCAATGATACCGGAATGGCAGTTAGTGTAATGATGGTTGTTCGGAAGTTCAACAGGAATAGGAACAAAATTATCACGACCAATATAAAACCATCCCTCAATGCATGTTCTACATTGGTCAATGAACTAATGATGAAACTTTTTTGCTGAAAAACATCGGTATGTATTTTGATATCGGAAGGTAACGATGATTTAATCTCTTCCAGGGCTTCCAAAATATCATCTGTCAATGTTACCGTACTTGCAGTAGGCTGTTTTTCGATACTCAGAATGACTGCCGGTGAACCATTGAAAGAACCATCTCCACGTTTGATAGAAGAACCATATTTCACTTCTGCTACCTGGCTTAATAAAACCGGTGCAGCATTACGGTTAGTTACCACTATTTTTTCAAGATCTTCCAGACTTTGAACCCGGGCAATATTTCTGATCAGTACTTCCGATCCCTTATTGTCCACAAAACCGCCGGTTGTATTATTATTCGACTCCTGCAAGGCCCTATCAATATCGTTTATGGAAACGTTGTATTGCCTGAGTTTTTCATTTGAAATCAATACCTGGTATTGCAACCGGTCACCACCAATCGGAATAACTTGCGAAACTCCTTTCACACCCATCAATCTTCTGCGGATGGTAAAATCGGACAAGGTCCGGATGTCTGCCGGAGAACTGCTGTCAGAGGTAACAGCAATCATCATAATTTGTCCCATGACAGAACTGATGGGTCCCATTTGTGCAGTGATACCCTCGGGCAATTGAACGGTTTGTAATTTTTCGGCGGTCAGTTGCCGGGCACGATAGATTTCCGTATCCCAGTCAAACTCAACAAAGACCATCCCCAAACCCGGACTGGCAATGGATCTTACCACTTCCACACCCGGTGCACCATTCAATGAAGTTTCGACCGGAAGTATGACCTGTGTTTCTATTTCTTCGGGAGCCATTCCATTGGCCTCTAAAAAAACAGTTACTCTTGGTCTGTTCAAATCTGGCAATACATCGATTGGCAGATTGATTAATGTGATGGTTCCATATACAAGGATCAGGGCAGAAAGTGCCACCACAAACATCCTGTTGCGCAGAGAGAACTGTATGAGTTTATTTAGCATTAAATACTTTTTCAGTTTTTAATCGATAATC
>JAYWEL010000128.1:0-4519 GCA_043779285.1 Chitinophagaceae bacterium
GCGCTTTTCTGCGGTATAATACCATCTAAGATTTACACATAGTCCCTGCCCGTCCGGTCAGGCGGGCGTTGGACTATTTAGTAAATCAAGATGGTATAATAGGAATGTATTAGGCCTTTTCTGAAATATCAGCCTCAAAACAAAATTGATGTATTTGTTTTAGCTTCTGATAAAGGTCTTGCATAGAAGTAACAGGGTTTATGATTAACATAAAATATTTACCCGACTGTTTCAACATGGCTTTGTTTGTTTCAGTTTGTATAAAACGCAAGATCCTCTGAAAAGTGTCCGATTCAAAATAAGGGGAATCATGTTTATTGATAAATAAACATTTCAGTTTTTCATCTTTCAGAATCATCCGTTCAAATCCTAGATTAACTGCCAGCTTTCGGCAACGAACGGTAATAAAAAGATCACTTACCTGAGTAGGTATCGAACCAAATCTGTCCTGAATTTCATCCTGCATCAAATCTAATTCAGCATCCGTTTCACAATTATCCAGGCGTGAATAAATGGAAAGTCGTTCAGTTATGTTTTCGATATAGCTATCCGGAATTAAAATTTCAAGATCCGTGTCAATGGTACAATCCTGTACAAAATCATCCTGCTTACCAATCTCTTCTTTAAACAACTCCTTGAACTTGGTTCGCTTTAATTCCTTTATCGATTCTTCCAATATCTTCTGATAAGTTTCGAAACCAATTTCTGCCATAAACCCACTTTGTTCTGCGCCTAACAGGTTTCCAGCTCCTCTGATATCCAGATCTCGCATAGCGATCTGAAATCCACTTCCCAGTTCACTATGCTGCTCTAAAGTTTGTAATCTTTTCTTTGATTCACTTGGCAAAGAAATCAACGGAGGTGAAAGTAAATAGCAAAAAGCTTTCTTATTGCTTCTACCTACCCGACCTCTTAATTGATGTAAATCACTCAATCCAAAATGATGAGCATTATTAATGATGATTGTATTAACATTAGATATATCTACCCCGCTTTCAACGATATTGGTACATACCAATACATCATATTTTTTCTCAATAAAATCCATGATTCGTTCTTCCAACTGATGCCCTTCCATTTGACCATGCGCATAACTAATACTCAGGTCAGGACACAAACCTTGAATAAGTATTGCCATTTCGGCCAAGCCTAAAACACGATTATGAATAAAAAACACCTGTCCACCTCTTTCTGTTTCGTAATAAATAGCTTCCCGGATAAAATCCTCATTGAATATTTTTAAATCGGTTTGAATGGGTTGCCTGTTTGGAGGGGCGGTATTGATAATACTTAAATCTCTTGCACCCATCAGGGAGAAATGAAGTGTACGTGGTATTGGTGTTGCTGTTAGTGTCAGGCAATCCACATGTGTTCGAAAAGTCTTGATTTTTTCTTTGTGTGCTACCCCAAATTTCTGTTCTTCATCCACCACGAGTAATCCGAGATTCTTATACATCACATCTTTTCCTAACAATGAATGTGTGCCAATGATAATATCTATTTTTCCTTCTGCAAGTTTTGCAAAAGTTTCTTTTTTTTCTTTGGCAGATTTAAACCGGTTTATATAATCAACGGTTACTGGAAAGTCACTTAATCGTTCAGAAAAAGTTTTAAAATGTTGATAGGCAAGAATGGTAGTGGGCACCAATATGGCTGCCTGCTTACCATCAATACAGGTTTTAAATGCAGCCCGAATTGCTATTTCTGTTTTACCAAATCCCACATCACCACATACCAGGCGGTCCATCGGTGAAGGCGATTCCATATCTTTCTTAACATCGGTAGTTGCATTAGCCTGATCTGGAGTGTCTTCATAAATAAAAGAAGCTTCTAACTCTGTTTGCATATACGTATCGGGAGAATGCTGAAAACCAGGCTGCGACTTACGTTGAGCATATAACTCAATCAAATCGAAAGCTATTTCTTTTACTTTTATTTTTGTCTTTTCCTTTAGCCTGTTCCACACATCACTACCCAGCTTATTTACTTTTGGAACCGACCCTTCTTTTCCGGTAAACTTGGCAATTTTATGCAGCGAATTAATATTTACATACAGTATATCATTATCCTTATACAATATCCGAACGGCTTCCTGCATCACGCCATTCATATTCATTTTTTGTAAACCACTGAATATTCCTACACCATGATCGATATGTGTAATAAAATCCCCCGGTTGCAATTCACGTAATGTACGCAGCGTAATGGCCTTGCTTTTATTGTATGCTTGCTTGACTTTGTATTTATGGTATCGTTGAAAAATTTGATGATCGGTGTAGCAAACAATCTTCAGGTCTTCATCAATAAATCCTTCATGGATGGATGTAGTAACCGGCTCAAATAATATATTGGCCTGCAGGTCATCAAAAATACTTTGAAGCCGATTGAGTTGTTTGGGGTTATCTGCAAATAAATAAAGTGTAAAATCTTTTTTAGCCCAGGCATTCAAATCTTTAATTAAAAAATCAAATTGGCGGTTAAATGATGGTTGCTCTTTTGTATTAAAATCAATTGTTGAAATTGAACAGCAATTTTCATTTGTAATATCTGCTGCCTGCTCAAATAAAATGATATGCCGGTCTTTGATATGATTCTCCAAAATATCCGCACTAATAAAATCACTGACAGCACAGTTTTTTTTATGCAGCTTTTCTTCCTCATTGGCATTTGAAACATGGATATCCTTGTGATTTTTTAAAAATAAATTCAGATCGGATGCGCAATCATTTAAACGGCTCTTGCACATATCAATATCCTGCATCCAAACCACCGTATTTTCTGGTAGAAATTCGAACAACGAAACCCGTTCTTCCGATTCCAGATTTATATCAATATTGGGGATAATGCTTACCTGCAATAACCTTCTTTCACTCAATTGTGTTTCCGGATCGATGATCCGGATGGAGTCTACTTCGTTTCCAAAAAGTTCTATCCGGTATGGCTTTTCATTTCCAAAGGAATAAATATCCAGGATACCTCCACGTAAGGCAAATTGCCCCGGCTCATATACAAAGTCAGTTCTTTCAAAACTATAAGCCACGAGTTTTTTTAACAAACCGTCTACATCTATTGTATCGCCGGTTTTTACATAAATTATATTTTCTGAAAGTTTATTGGGCAATACTACTTTTTCAAATAATGCTTCGGGATATGTAACCAGCATTTTTTTGTTTCCTCCTGCCGCAATCTTCATCAAGGCTTCAATTCGTAACATGACATGGGAGGAATTTAAAAGCTGAAAATTCTTTTGTGTTTTAAAAGATGAAGGGAAATAAAAAAGATCGATTGCATTTGTGAGATTCTCCAATGTGTTATGAAAATAAGCTGCTGCTTCAGCATCATTACAAATAACGATATGATTTAAATGGCTTGAACTTTCATGCAAATAAGAAGAGGCAACAATAAACTGAGATGAACTTCCTGAAAGATTTTTGAGAACAATTTTTTGCGGTTGGGGCAAAGAAATTTTTTCCAGCAGTTGAAATAGCCGGGGTGAATTTTGATACAACAGCGTCAGGTCCTTTACAATCATGGGAAGCGCAAAGATAACGGCAATCGCTTTTTTAATACAAAAAAGAAATAAAAAGAGTGAAAGTGTTTAAATTGCTACTTCAAATGTTTTGTATTAATATGAAAACGAAGATTGTATTTGGATTTTTTATAATAACTCTTTTTTCAGGGATAATTTATTCTTTAAATTCTCCATTTGTTATATTGCAAAATAGTTTTGAAGAAGAAGAAGATAAAGAGCAACAAGCTTTATTCAATGCTGCCCGTATTCAATACGAATATGGTTTAGTTAAAGATCCTAAAACCGGTAAAATTCCTGCGGGAATTCGTGAAGCAGAAACTAAACAAGCCTATACTATTCCCGATAGAATGAATGCCGGTATTTCAAACCGATCGCTTTTATTAAATACTTATTTACCAGCGGGACCTAATAATATCGGTGGAAGAACAAGAGCGTTGGCTTACGATATTCGCTATAACGGCACTACAAACCAGGTTATTCTTTCCGGTTCAGTGAGTGGTGGAATAATGCGTTCAACTGATGGAGGAGCATCATGGACCCGAGTTTCCCCAGACAATGACATTCATAATCTGACTACAATAGCACAAGATCCACGTCCCGGTTTTGAGGATATCTGGTATGCCGGTGGTGGTGAACCAATTGGAAATTCAGCATCAGAGGGTGGTGCACTGTATTATGGTGATGGAGTATTTAAATCGATTAATAATGGGCTTAGTTGGACAAAATTACCATTGAATACAATTGTTGATTCTATCGCATCACCGGTCGTAAATATAACTGTTGGAACTAGAGAAGCGTTTGACAATCCATTTGATTTTGTTCATAAAATTATAGTTAACAGAAACAATGGCGACCTATATATTGCTGGCCACCGTCGGTTAATAAGATCAAGAAATGGCGGCAATAATTTTACCGTAATTTTTGGAGGTACCGGTACATTGGCCCCTGCATTAATAAGCAATGGGCAAATGGATATAGCGCAAGCAG
>JAYWEL010000129.1:0-4490 GCA_043779285.1 Chitinophagaceae bacterium
ACAAACAATGAATTGAATACTGACCAAAAAGTAATGGCTATCACGAAAGAAGTTGAAGAAGCAACTGCTTTGGAATTACCAATGCTTCAGAAAAACTTAGTGTTCCTTTCTACATTGACTTCATTAGGTACCCTTGTGGCACTTTTAGGAACGGTTATGGGAATGATTAAATCTTTCTCTGCATTAGGAGAAGAAGGTGGAGCAGGTGCAGCAAGTGAATTAGCAGTAGGTATCTCTGAGGCTTTGTATAATACAGCATTGGGTATTGGTACTTCATCTATCTCATTAATGATGTACAATGTATTTACAACCAGAATTGACGCAATCACTTATGGTATTGATGAATCAGGATTCACATTGACGCAGAGCTTTGCTTCGATGTACAAATAAGCAAGCAAATCTTTTTTATTAAAAGATCTGTGGAATTTTGAACCAATTGTATCATATACATTACAAAAATTGAATAAAACATGCCAAGCGTTAAAATACCAAAGAAGGCAATCTTGAATGATATGACTCCGTTTGTGGACGTGGCTTTCCTGATATTAGCATTCTTCATCATGGCTACTAAGTTTAAGCCATCTGAGGCAGTTGAGATCACAACCCCGCATTCGGTATCTTCAAAAGAATTGATGCAACAAGACGGAATGATGGTTTCTATTGATAAGGAAGGCAAAGTTTATTTTTCTATGCAAGTAGAAAAAAAAGAAGACAAAAGCCTTATTTATAATGTAATTAAAAACCTGAATGATGTCCGTATTCTTGGGTTGACCGAAGAGGAAATGAGAAGTTTTGTGGAAGATCCGTCCGTTGCTGTTCCATTTTCAAAACTGAAAGCTTATCTAGAGGTTCCTTTAGATCAGCGAGCAGCGGTAGTAAAAGATGGAATTCCAATTAAGGATTCTTTAACTAATGAGTTGTTTTTTTGGATTAGAGATGCAAACTCGGCTTTTAGTGGAAGAAAAATTAATTATCTCATCAAAGGTGACAATGCTGCCAAGTTCCCGAATTTCAAAAATGTGTTATACGCATTTAAGAAAAACGAACTTTTTAAATACCAGTTAATTACTTCGCCGGAAGATGTTCCTGCAGGAACGGACCTGTATAAGGTACGTAATGCACCCGCGAAATAAGCAGAATAATTTTTTTTTAAATTTATAAATTAAAAAACATGGCAGCAGTACAGGAAGGCGGCGGCGAATCACATAAAAAAGGGCCTGGTGTAAAAAAAGCAAAAAAAATGTCAACTCTTGTTGATATGACTCCCATGGTGGATCTTGGCTTTTTGCTAATTACTTTTTTCATTTTTACGGCTACCATGAGTACGCCAACTACGTTGGATCTTTTTATGCCAAAAGATACAGAGAAAGATGAAGAACTGAACAAAGCGAAGGAATCCGGTGCATTAACCATTTTATTGGCTAAGGATAATCAGGTTTTTTATTATGAAGGTCAACTTGCCGTAGATGCATCCAATTTTCAATCTTCATCATTCAATCCTGAAAAAGGAATCCGTAAGGTGATCATTGATAAAAAAAGAAGTACACCGGTTGATGATCTGGTAATCGTTATCAAACCCAATGAAGAATCTACCTATAAAAATGCTGTAGATATTCTGGATGAAATGACGATTAATCAAATCAAGCGTTTTGCACTGGTAGATATTTTAGCTGTTGAAAATGAACTGATCAAAAGATCTCAGGTAGCAGGCGGTAATTAAAAAATCAAATGTGAAAATCCCCTGTTGGGCCTCACATATTAAACGAATAAAAAATGGACGTAAATAAAATATTATCTGCAGATATTCTTGATATTCTTTTTGAGGATAGAAACAAAGAGTATGGAGCCTACGACCTTCGCAAAACCTACGAAAAGAGGATTAGACTGTCTCTTTTATTAACAGTCGGAATGGTTGTATTAGCATTTGGTACTTCTTTTTTAGTAAGTACAATCAATGATGCAAACAAATCCAAGTTAGATGTTAAAGACGTCGTTTTGCAAGAGTATAAGCAGGAAGAAAAAAAGCCGGAGATTCCTCCTCCGCCTCCTCCAAAGCAAGAGCCGCCTAAAGTGGAAATGACCAAATTTACACCCCCTAAAATCGTAAAGGATGAGGAAGTGAAAAAAGAGGATATCCCACCAGAAGTGACAAAACTGGAAGATACCAAAATTTCTATTGTCAGCCAGGAAGGTATCAAGGATATGGGTATTGCTACGGCCGTTGTTGACGAGGGTAAACAGGTTATTGAAGTAAAAAAAGATGACGAGAATAAGGTTTTTGAAAAGGTTGAAGTGGAAGCAGCTTTCCCAGGTGGAGAAGGTGCATGGCGTAAATACCTGGAAAGAAACCTGAACCCGAATGCTCCTGTGGATGCAGGTGCTCCAGAAGGCCAGTATACGGTTTGGATCCAGTTTATTGTGGACAGAGAGGGAGTTATCAGTGATGTTAAATCATTAACAAAACATGGATACAGTATGGAAAGTGAAGCCATGAAAGTCATCAGTAAAGGACCAAAATGGACACCGGCCCTACAAAATGGACGGCATGTAAAAGCATATCGTAAACAGCCTATCACATTCGTTGTTTCATCCGATTATTAATTTAAAAAATTAGAAATATTAATCCTCCGTCCAAAACGGAGGATTTTTTTTATGCGTTCATATTTCAGTGGTAGATAAATCAACGTTATTTTTGAAGACTTATGGCAGGAAAATTATCAGGTTGGGACGATACGATTATTGCTTTGGCAACTGCACCGGGTGTAGGTGCTATTGGCGTAATTCGTTTAAGCGGATTTAATGCATGGTCAATTACCAATGATTTATTTCCATCCAAAGACATTTTAAAACAAGCCTCGCATACCATTCATGTAGGCCTTTTAAAAGAAGAGAATAAATTATTAGATGAAGTAGTCGTCTCCTTATTCAAAGGGCCAAAATCATATACCGGAGAAGACGTGGTGGAACTGAGCTGCCATGGTTCACCATTCATATATCAACAGGTGATCAATGCCTGTATAAATAAGGGGGCAAGACTGGCCAAACCCGGTGAATTTACCCAACGTGCTTTCCTTAACGGGAAACTGGACCTGACTCAGGCAGAAGCCGTGGCCGACCTGATTGTCAGCAATACATCCGCTTCACATAAAACGGCATTGACCAATATTCGAGGTGGTTTTTCACAGGTATTAAAACAATTGCGGGAACGGATGTTGACTTTCTCTGCATTAATAGAATTGGAATTAGATTTTTCGCAGGAGGATGTAGAATTTGCCGATCGCACTAAATTTTACGAACTGGTGAATGAGTCATTGCAAACAACTTCACAATTGGCATCATCCTTTCAAATGGGGAATGTAATCAAGAACGGTGTCAGTGTGGCCATCATCGGTAAACCTAATGCCGGTAAATCGACCTTGCTGAATACTTTGCTGAATGAAGACCGGGCCATTGTCAGTGAAATACCCGGCACCACTCGGGATACAATTGAAGAGATCTTGAATATTGATGGAATTCTTTTTCGCTTAATCGATACGGCAGGAATCCGTGAACATACCAGCGACCTGATAGAAGCCGCCGGTATAGGTAAGAGTATTGAAAAGATGAAACAGGCAGACCTGGTGCTGAATGTTTTTGACGTGCATGAAACATCGGTTGAAGAATTACAAAAAGCTGCCGAAGAATTTCAAAAGCTGGGGCTGAAATATATATTGGTTGCCAACAAAACGGATATAAATACAAACGATAAATTGAAACAAAAACTGTCCATACATAAAGACCTCATTTTTATTTCTGCCAAAGAAAATCAGGGATTGGAAGTATTGAAATTGAAAATGGTTGATTTTGTTTTAGCCGGCAATGTAGAAATAGAAAATACCGTGGTCACCAATGCCCGGCATTTTCATGCATTGAAAGAAGTGGAAAAATCTTTGGTTGATATTAAAGAGGGGTTGGATAATAAAATCCCCGGCGATTTAATGGCACTCGATATTCGCCGCTGTCTGTATTATCTCGGCGAGATCACTGGGGAGATTACCAACGAAGACCAACTGGATTATATTTTTAGTAAGTTCTGTATCGGAAAGTAATTATCTTTCTTTTATTTGCTAAGTGCTTGTTATTGCTGCACTTGTGTTGATAAATCCTTCTTTTGTTTGTTGCCAAACTACTCTTTTTTACCTATATTTGTTGTCTAATTGTTGCCCTTATTTGTTGTCCACTATGTTTGGCAACAGAAATTCAGTAAGAGGGGAAAGGATGCTATACATAGCTACACATAGCTACACCGTGCAACAGCTGGCAACAAATAGCAACAACATGAGTAGTAACATTCGCTTAGAAAAAACCTGCCAGCATTGCAATAAAAACTTCATCGCCAAAACGACTGTTACGCAGTTCTGTTCTGATAACTGTGCTAAGAGAGCATACAAAGACCGCATCAGGTCAAAGAAAATTGAAGTTGCTATACAAAAGGAATTTGAGCAAAAGCC
>JAYWEL010000130.1:0-4480 GCA_043779285.1 Chitinophagaceae bacterium
TGGCAAACCGGCATTCCACATCATAAAACTATTTCCTTTATCAAAGCTTACATACAATCCGCCATCTGTTCCAACATAGATAATGTTTTCATCTTTCGGATCTTCCCTTACAACGTTAATGGGTTCAAACGGAAGGTCTTTGCCAATCTGTGTCCAGGAAGTTCCAAAATCATCACTTACATATAAATAAGGACTGAAATCATCAAAGCGGTATCCATTCAGGGATGCATACACTCTTTTAACATTATGCTTGGATGCCGTTACCCGGCTAACCCAAAGATTATTGGTATATAATTTAACAGTAGCAGCAACAGGTAGTTTTGATCCTTTTTTTATTTCTGGTACTTTGCCAACCTGGTTCAATTGCTCCATATTATATCCACCATCTTTTGAAACATAAATATTGCCATCATCCGAACCGGTATAGATTAAACCGAATTGAAGTGGCGATTCAGAAAGGGTGGTTAATGTACCATAAGGAACATTACCTTCTTTTTTACCTAAGGTCAGATCCGGACTCATGGCAATCATGGTATCACCTTTATTCAAAGAACGGTATAGCCTGTTTGATCCGAAATAGAAAACATCCTGATTGTGTTTGCTTAATAAGATGGGTGATTGCCAGTTGAAACGTAATGGTGTTTCTCCCAATTCGTGTTGCGGACGCACCGATTTTTGCATGCCTTGTTTTCCTTTTTCATATCGGCCATACACACCAAATTGTGATCCGGAGTACATGGTCGCATTATCCCTTGTGTCGACTTGTGCCTGCATACCATCGCCGCCATTGATGCTTCTGTAAGCATATTGGCCATTATCTATCCAGCCGATATCTTCTCTATGATTGGAGGGGCCGTACCAACTTCCGTTGTCCTGCAATCCACCATATACATTGTAAGGTTTTGCATCATCAACAGTGATGGCATAGTATTGTGCAACTGCCGGTGTATTGGCTTTAAACCAGTTTGCTCCGTCATCATAACTGATATTTAATCCGCCATCATTACCGTTTAAAATATGGGAATCTTTTTTCGGGTTGATCCACAATGCATGATGATCGGCGTGTACATTTCCTTTGTCGATATTTTTAAAAGTTTTTCCTCCATCAGTAGATAGCTGGGCACTGAAGCCAAGTATGAAAACCTTATTTACATTGGTTGGTGAAACATATATTTTGGCAAAATAATAACCATAGGTATTAAAAATACCGATTGGTTTATCATGTGTTTTTTTCCATGTTTTTCCACCGTCATCACTTCGGTAAACTTCACATCCATGAATACCTGTATTTTGAAAACCATCATCGGTATCCAGATAATCGTACAGGGCAGATGGATTTATCTTATCTTCTTTCACCATGTTTTTAACCAATGCAGCATTATATTTTCTCGGAAAACGGTTATCCCTGAAAAAGCTGTCAATTTTGTTATTGTCCATCAATAAAAAATCTTCCTTACTTACTTTTTCAAAATCTGCTTTTGTATATCCTACCTTTTTCCTTGTGCCGGTATCGGGCTTTGAAAAATTATTATCAACGATGGCATATACAATTTGTGGATTGCCGGGAAAAACAGTCAAACCGATCCTGCCTGTTTTTTCACCATTTACAAATCCCGATTCAGGTCCGGAAATAAATGACCATGTATCACCGCCATCTGTACTTTTATAGATGCCACTAGTTTTTCCGCTTTCAACAAATTTCCAGGCCGACCTGGTTTTGTACCATACAGCTGCATAAACTTCATTCGGGTTTATTGGATTGATATCCATTTCTACAGCACCCGTATTTTCATCCACAAACAAAGTTTGTTTCCATGTTTTTCCACCATCAATGGTTTTGTAAACACCTCTTTCTTTATTGGGTGAATATAAATGCCCCAGTACAGCCACCCATGCAATATGATCATTGGTAGGATGCAATTGAATTTTTCCAATATGATGGGAATCAGGCAGCCCAAGATATTCCCAGCTTTTACCATTATTACTGCTTTTGTAAATGCCAATACCGGCATAAGAAGATCGGCTGCTGTTAACCTCACCTGTGCCTACCCATATGGTTTTGTTTTTCCAGTTTACGGCTATGTCGCCGATAGTTAAAATATGCTCATTGTCAAAAATCGGGGTAAAAGACATTCCGTTATTGGTTGTATACCAAAGTCCACCGGAAGCATAAGCAATATAAAATTCGGTGGGGTCTTCCGGATTTGCTTCAATATCTACCACACGTCCACTCATAATAGTAGGGCCTATATTTCTGAATGAAATATCATTTAACACAGATTTTTGTTCCAGATCTTTTCTTTGCTGAAAAGATTTAAGTCTTTCTTCTGCCGGCGTTGATTTTACCTGTGCTACAGATGTGTTAAATACAATCAGGCAAAAACTAAAAAATGAAAATAAACGTAATTTTGAAAACATGTCAGTTGTTTTGGCGTTATTAACTTGGGTTAAGTACTATCAAACTTACTAAACTATGCGTATTGGATTTGTATTCATGTTATTTATTTATTTAAGTGGTAATGGCCAGTGTAAAGAATTTATCATTGGGGCGAAAAGAGATACCCTTAACTGTGTCGATATGAAAGGGAAAAAACAGGGCCCATGGGTAATCAAAGTAGAGTCGCTTCGGGGTGAGTTGGGTTATGAAGAAGAAGGTTTTTTTTTGAATGATCAGAAAAACGGAGCATGGCGGCGGTTTTCATTGATAGGAGACCTGGTTGCGGTTGAAAATTATAAATGGGGTAATAAGCACGGAAAAAATGTTTACTTCAGCCAGGTGGGTAATATTGAACGGGAAGAAAACTGGAAGTCAGTGGATCCGACAAATCCATATGATACGATAAATGTATACGATGTAAACGACCCTACTTTAGTAGTGGAAAGGAAAGTAATTAAACTGGATGGACTTACTCTCAAGCATGGTATCTGGAAATATTATAACCCGTTTAGTGGCAGATTGGAAAGCACACAGAAATATTTGTTCGATAAACCGGTGATGGAATATGAAGATGAGTTGGCACCCATTGATATCTCCAAAAAAGCGGTTTCAGATTCTGTGGATAAAAAAAAAATTGCCAAGCCATCTGTCGTTCTCGATTTTGAAAAGAAAAATGCCGGCAAGAAAAATATCAAGGTCAGGGATGGAAGAACAGGTCAATAATTGGAAGGAAAAAATCATTTAGCTAAGTGGATTCTTTTTTTTAAATCCATTTTTTTTATTTAAAAATTTGATATAGATTTGATATTAAATTGATATCATTAAAAATTTTAAATATGGAAAAGAATGTAACCCCTCCTTCAGGATTTCTCGGATTGTTTTTTATCCTGATCACAATCATCAGTTCAATTTATTTTTTTATGCATGTACCGGAAAATGAGTGGATGCTTATAGGCGCCATCTTATCGGTGATTACAACATTTTTACTGATCAAGGGTTTGATGGTCATCAACCCAAATCATTCAAGGGTGTTGAATTTTTTCGGAAAATATGTTGGCACAGTGAAGGCAAATGGATTTTTTATTGTAAACCCTTTTTATAATACACATAATATTTCCTTACGAGCACAAAACCTGGAAGGTTCGAAATTAAAAGTGAATGATAAAATGGGAAACCCCATTGAAATTGCAGCAGTAGTTGTCTGGTATGTAGGAGATACGTATAAAGCCGCTTATGATGTGGCAGATTATAAGGAGTATGTACATATTCAAAGCGAAGCCGCCATCCGTCATCTCACCAACAGTTTTCCATACGATAACCTGGAAGATGAAAGTGCAGACATCACGTTGAGGGATGGTGGCGATAAAGTGAATGAGATTTTAGAAAAGGAATTGCTGGAAAGACTATCCCCTGCGGGTATCATCATCCGTGAGGCAAGGATCAGTCACCTGGCTTATGCACAGGAAATTGCGGGTGCCATGTTGCAAAGACAGCAAGCAACAGCCATTGTAGCAGCCCGTACAAAAATTGTGGAAGGTGCTGTGGGTATGGTTGAAATGGCTTTGGAGTTATTGTCAAAAAAAGAAATTGTGCAATTGGATGAAGAAAAGAAAGCAGCCATGGTAAGCAACCTCTTGGTTGTGTTATGTGGTGATCGGGCAGTTTCACCGGTATTGAATACCGGTACTTTGCATCATTGATAATTATAGAAAAATGAGAATTTCAGAAAGAACAATATTTAAAGAAGAGCAGCAGTTTCGGGAAAACTGGTTGTGGGCCATTATCCTGGTTGCCGGAGCTTCAGGGATAGTTGGCATATTTATTAGTGGGTTTTCTACAAAAGCATTCGATGAGAAAAATTTTATCATCGTATTTGTGGCTGTCATTTTATTGATAACAATCTTGTTTTATTTGTTTTACAGCACAAAATTGGAAACCCAGGTTACAGAAAAAGCTATTTTATATCGATGGTTGCCGTATATGCGGAATTTTAAAAAGATTGGGAAAGATGAAATAGAGAAAACAGAATTAAAAAAAGCACCA
>JAYWEL010000131.1:0-10564 GCA_043779285.1 Chitinophagaceae bacterium
GCTTTTCTGCGGTATAATACCATCTAAGATTTACACATAGTCCCTGCCCGTCCGGTCAGGCGGGCGTTGGACTATTTAGTAAATCAAGATGGTATAACAGACGAGGCAAATTAACCAATTCGTTGCGTACAAAAAAACCAGGCTCTTCTAAAGTCTGGTTTTAAAATCCATAATTATCTCAGGATATTACTTCTTTGATTTTTTTTGCATGTCTTTTACTTTTTTCTGACTTTCCTGCACCTGCTCCAGCTTTTCCTGCCACTTCGATTTGCCTTTAGGCTTCTTACGTTCCAGTTCAATTTTTGCTAAAACCTTATCATGGTCAATAATGTAATTCATAATTACAAACTGAATGATTAAGGTAATTACGTTAGATACAGTATAATACCAAGTCAAGGCTGATGGCATCTTATTGAAGATGAAAAGCATAAAGAAAGGGAAAATATACGGCATATACTTCATCATCGGATTACTTTGATCCGGTGCCATATTCATACTATATATAGAAATAAGAAAACTGGTTGCTACCGCCAGTATGGTAAACAAACTGACATGGTCTCCATAAAAAGGGATATTGAATCCCAGATTCATCACAGAATCATACGCAGACAAATCCTCCGCCCATAAAAAACGTTCCCCTCTTAACCCAACATTCGAGTTAAAGAAACTATAGAGTGCAAAGAAAATTGGAATCTGCAATAAAGCCGGAATACATCCACCCAGCGGATTCACACCAGCTTCCCTAAACAATTTCATCTGTTCCATGCTGATAGCCTGCTGATCTGTGCCATGCTTATCTTTTAATTTCTGAATTTCGGGACGCAGCATTTTCATTTTAGCTCCACTTAAATAACTTGAGTAAGTAAGTGGTGAAATAATCAATCGTATACAAACCGTCATTAATAGAATTACAATACCAAAATTGCCAATCAATTGCTTAAAAAAATCGAAGAATGGAAGAATGATATAGCGGTTGATATATTTTACAAAAGCAAAAATACCCTGCCCAAGATTCACCAGATTTTCCATTTGCAGATTGTAACTTTTCAAAATCTTATAATCATTCGGGCCATAATATAAACTAAGCGGTATGGAAACAGCAGACCCGGTTAGTCCTTGTATTTTCATATTAGCGGTTGCTTTTACTACCGATATCGAATCTGTTTCTCCCGGTACTTCCCAAATAATATTACCAGAATTAAAATTATTTTTTGCAATTAATACCCGGCTAAAAAACTGTTGTTTCACAGCTACCCAGTTTGTCGGTTTCGTAAACTCCTTATCATCACCACTACCAACCGTATGATAATCAAACTCTGAATCAGTCACATATCCAACCTGTGTCTGTAATTTTTCATAGGCCAGGTCTTTTTCTAATTTGTTGGCCCTGTTCTGCCAAATCAGGTTCAAGGAGTTTTGGGTAAGTAATTTATCTGCACCATTTAATTGAATATTAAAATCAAACAGATAATCACTTTTCTTAATGATAAACTGATGCGTAATTACTTTACTAACAGTATCCTTTGCCATCAGGTCGAAACTAATAACCTGACTACCATCTGCTAATGTTTGTGTTCCTGCAAAATCAAAATACAGGTCTTCTATTTGTACACTTTTATTATCCGCCGAATTAATTGCATAGGTTAATTTATCATAATCTGATGCAGCCAGATTAACCGTATTACTTTTTTGATTTTTAAAATTCTTTAGTTCGACACTCTTTGGTTGACCACCCTTATTGGTAAACACCACTTTCATCAGGTCATTCTCAACAACTGTCAACTGCTCCACTTTTACATCAGATTGTTTAAAGCCATCGATATTTACAATCTTTAATAAGGAATCGGTACTCAGCGAATCTTTGAAATTCGCATAAACATCTGGTTTCGGCTTGCTTGCCATTAATATGCTGTCTTTTCTTGCTTTATCAGCCAAAAAAGCTTTCTGTTGTTGATTATTATAATAAAAATATCCGAAGAAAAGAATTCCAAGGGCTACAAAACCAAGGACGGTGTTACGATCAAAATTCATGCTGAATTAATTTTAAAGAAGCCGCAAATATACTGATAGTTGTCAGTACAAGGCTGATAGATTTTATAAGATGGTTTACTTTATTTAGCTGTAAAATAAATGTGTTACTGAATTTGTTAAGCGCTTATATCATTTCGCCTTTTAATAAATAGCTTTCCTGAGTGTTTTTCTTTTCATGAAAAATCTTAGCTGCCCCTACAAACTGAACAAATATAGGTTGTGGTCTTTCTACGGTGCTTTTAAGTTCAGGGTGAAACTGAACCCCGATAAAAAACGGATGACCAGGCAATTCCATTATTTCAACCAAATTCGACTCAATATGTTTTCCGCTAGCAACCATACCATTATTTTCAAATAAGTCAAGGTATGCATTGTTAAACTCATACCGGTGCCTGTGCCTTTCATTTATGTCGGATGAACCATAAATTTTTTGAGCTAAAGAACCTTCCTTTAAATGACATGGAAAGGAACCTAAGCGCATCGTACCACCCATTTTGGTTATTTTCTTTTGCTCTTCCATCATATTTATAACTGGCTCTGCTGACTTTGGTTCCATTTCAGTTGAATGTGCATTTTTAAGCCCAAGAACATTTCTTGCAAATTCAATAACCGCCATTTGTAACCCAAGACAAATTCCAAAAAAGGGCAATCCATTTTCACGTGAATATTTTACTGCAGAGATTTTTCCTTCAATTCCCCGAATACCAAAACCTGGCGCAACAAGCAAGCCATCCAAATGTCCAATATGTTCAGCCACATTTTCATCATTGATAAATTCAGAATGGATATATTCTACTTCTACCTTACAATCATTTAATGCCCCTGCATGAACAAAGGATTCAAGAATGGACTTGTATGCATCCTGTAACTCTACATATTTACCAATCAATCCGATAGTAACTTTGTATTTCGGGTTTTTTAATTTATCTAAAAAGATATTCCACTTCGTCAATTCCGGTTCACGATAATCAGTAATCTTAAGGTTTTTTAATACAATCAGATCCAGTTTTTCTTTCATCATCAAAAGTGGTACTTCATAAATAGTACTTGCATCCATTGCTTCTATTACAGCCTCCAGTTTTACATTACAGAACTGTGCAATTTTTTTTCTAATATCATCATTAATCGGTTCTTCGGTACGTAAAACTAAAATATCAGGGAATACGCCACTTTCACTCAACAGTTTTACCGAGTGCTGAGTGGGTTTTGTTTTTAATTCTTTAGCAGCTTTTAGATACGGGATTAATGTAAGATGTATTACGAGCAAATCTTCTTCGGGCAGTTCCCATTGCAATTGACGAATAGCTTCAATAAAAGGCAATGATTCTATGTCACCAACTGTTCCACCAATTTCTGTTATGATGATATCATATTTATTCGATTGCCCTAACTGAAGCATCCTTCTTTTAATCTCATCGGTTATATGCGGAATAACTTGTACTGTTTTCCCCAAAAATGCCCCTTCTCTTTCTTTATTAATAACTGTTTGATAAATTCGACCGGTGGTCACATTATTTTCCTGCGAGGTTGGAATATTTAAAAACCGCTCATAATGACCCAGATCCAAATCAGCTTCAGCACCATCATCTGTTACATAACATTCTCCATGTTCATACGGATTCAGTGTTCCGGGATCCACATTCAAATATGGATCAAATTTTTGAATGGTAGCTCTCAAACCTCTTGCCTGCAAAAGCTTTGCAAGTGAAGCAGCAATAATACCCTTTCCTAAAGATGAAGTAACACCACCGGTTACAAAAATATATTTCGCCATAGCTATAATTTGTATTGAATCGTTTAAATATAATATCAAATCAATATTTATTAAAAAGGATCAAACTTATTCACGGTCCTTTCTAATAAAGCAATTTTTTGCACCCTTTTAAACCTGATAATTTCTGAAATTGTACCCGATCTATATTGACCAGCTGGAAAAGTAATTATTCCTTGAGGTCATGCAAACCTACAGCATTTTTTTACTGTTGCAAAAACCAGCCCTCCTTTTTTTATATATACCTCTAAAATATTTTAATCATTATTGCTTCGATGCTTTATTCTATATTTAAAAAATAATTTATACACATGAAGAAATCGTTATTAATTATCCTAAGTATTATTTGTATTAGCCAGTCATTTGCACAAAAAACCTATATCTGGTGTGGAAGCCTCATAGATGGCATTTCAAATGAAGTAAAAAAGAATACAACTATTGTTATCGAAAAAAATAAAATCATTGCTATAGAAAATGGTTTTTCAAAAGCTTCTGCTGCCGATAAAACCATTGATCTTAAAACCAAAACAGTGATGCCCGGTTGGATTGACATGCACGTACACATGGAAAATGAAACCAACCCGAACCAGTTTTTACAAACTTTTACACTGAATCCATCCGACTATGCATTTATGTCGGTGCAGTTTGCAGATAAAACCTTAATGGCCGGTTTTACTTCGGTAAGAGACCTGGGTGGATCGGGTGTAAATATCTCGCTACGTAATGCAATCAATAAAGGAGTTATAAAAGGTCCCCGGGTTTTTACGGCCGGGAAAATTATATCTACAACCGGCGGACATGGTGATCCTACCAATGGATTTAAAAAAAGCCTCATGGGAAATGCTGAACCTGTTGATGGTGTTGTAAACGGTCCGGATGAATGCAGAAAAGCAGTAAGACAACGTTATAAAGATGGTGCAGATTTAATAAAAATAACAGCAACAGGTGGTGTATTAAGTGTTGCCAAAAACGGCAGCAATCCTCAATTCACCGAAGAAGAAATAAAGGCCATTGTGGAAACTGCAAAGGACTACGGAATGAAAATTGCCGTACATGCTCACGGTGCCGAGGGTATGAAAAGAGCCATCAAAGCAGGTGTAAGTTCTATTGAACATGGTACATTGATGGATGATGAATCGATTGCCTTATTCAAACAATTCGGAACATATTATGTGCCTACATTAACTGCCGGAAAAGCGGTAGCTGATTCTGCAAAAATTCCGGGATACTACCCTGCATTGGTTACACCGAAAGCACTTGCCATAGGGCCACAATTACAAAGCACTTTTGCAAAAGCATATAAAGCCGGTGTAAAGATTGCTTTTGGCACAGATGCCGGTGTGTATATGCACGGAAAAAACTGGCTCGAATTTGTTTACATGATTGAAGGAGGCATGCCTGCCATGGAAGCTATAAAAGCAGCAACTATTCATGCCGCTGATTTATTGGGCATGAAAGATCAGTTGGGCAGTATTGAACCTGGTAAGCTGGCCGATATAGTTGCTGTTGATGGCGACCCGCTGAAAGATCCGCAGGTGTTTGGAAAAATTATTTTTGTAATGAAAGATGGGGTGCTGTATAAGAATTAATAGTACGCTTTCTTTCTCAAAAAGTTTTGAACATAAGTGTCCACAGATTTCTCTAATGAGGAAAATTCTTCATCATATCCGGCATCCCGAAGCTTTTTCATATCGGCTTCTGTAAAATATTGATACTTGTCGCGGATATCTTCAGGTGTTTCAATAAATTCAATGACCGGTTCTATTTGTAAACTTTTAAAAATGGAAAGTACAAGGTCTTTGAAAGTCCTTGCTTTGCCGGTTCCCAAATTATATAAACCGGAAACAGGCTTGTTTTCCATCATCCAGAAACAAACGTTTAAAACATCTTCCACATAAATAAAATCACGAAGCTGCTCACCATCCCTGAAGGCTTCTTTATGCGACTTGAACAATTTTACTTTCCCGGTAGCAATGATTTGGTTGAAAGAATGAAAAATAACACTGGCCATTCTTCCTTTGTGATATTCATTGGGACCAAATACATTGAAAAATTTCATGCCTGCCCAGAAAGGAGGCCCCCCTGCCCCCCGAAGGGGGGTTTTGGTTTCCATTAGCACCCATTTGTCAAATTCATTTTTTGAAACCCCGTATGGATTTAATGGCTCCAGCTTTTCTGCAATAGCATGATCGTCTTTATATCCAAATTCACCACTGCCATAGGTTGCCGCAGATGATGCATACACTAACGGAATATTTTTTTGCGTACAGTAGTTCCAGATATTTTTGGAAAAAATGATATTCCATTTTTCATGAATTGTATAATCAAATTCCGTTGTATCGGTTCTTGCTCCCAGATGAAAAACATAGTCAACTTTATTGGCTGAATCATCGAGCCATTCAAAAAAAACATTTCGGTCTATTTGTTGTAAAAATGATTTTTCTTTTAAATTTTCTTTCTTGTTTTCCCGGTTAAATTCATCTACCAGTACAAGGTTCTCAAATCCTTTTTTATTAAGGAAACCAACCATACAACTGCCGATAAATCCGGCAGCTCCCGTAACAACTATGACGTCTTCTTTTTTCATCTGTTTATTTAAATTGCACTTAATGCTCCTTCCCCTTCTCCCAATGCTTTGGCCAATTGATTTTCGATAGCCGTATCGTAAAGCTCTTTCCAGTTTTTAATATCTCCCCAAATCTCATTATTTATTATGATGTCAGCTGAACTGACAATTCCTAAAAAGCTTGCCGGAAATTGTCCAAGAGTATTTTTGAAATCCTCTTCTTTTTTTGGATCAACAGAAACTACTACCCTGCTTTGTGCTTCGCCAAATAAAAAGGCATCTTTCCGGAATTCATTTTCAAACGTTAATGAGAACCCTAACTCATCGGTAAATCCGCTTTCACATAGGTTTACAAACAATCCACCTTCACTGATATCATGCGCCGATTCAAGTAATTTTTTTTCAATCAGCAATGAAACCATTTGCTGAAGTGCAAATTCTTCTTCCAGGTCAAAATAAGGAGCCGGAGAAAATTCTACTCCCTGTAATTTATGCAGGTACTCAGAACAATTCATGTCATTTTTTAATACGCCTAATACATAAATTAAATGTCCTTCTTTTTTAAAATTCAAGGTCATTTTATTATCCAGATTATCCAACAAACCAACCATACCTATTGTTGGCGTTGGATTCACCGGTCCATCCGGGTTTTGATTATAGAAACTTACATTTCCACCGGTAACGGGTGTATTAAATTTATTGCAGGCTTCCCCCATGCCTTTTACAGCATATACGAACTGATAGTATACTTCGGGGTCATACGGATTTCCAAAATTCAGGCAATTGGTAACGCCTAACGGTTTACCACCACTGCAAACTATATTCCGTGCCGCTTCGCTTACGGCTATAATGGCTCCTTTATACGGATCGGCAAAAACATAGCGGCTGTTACAATCGGTTGTAATGGCCAGTGCTTTGCCATTTTCTTTTACTATCACTATCGCCGCATCACTCGGGGCATTGGTATTTGTATTTCCTGTGCCCACCATACTATCATACTGTGTATATACCCAACGTTTAGATGCAATAGATGGCAATTGAATTAACTGCTCTGCTACCGATTTTAAATCCGTAGGCACGTCAATATTATTCGGATCGAATTGCTTTATTTTTTCAAAATATTTCGGCTCAGTATATGCTCTGTCATATTGTGGAGCACCACCACCCAAGACTAATTCTTCAGCGGGCAATTCAGCTTCTAGTTCTCCATGCATGTAAAATTTTAAAAGTCCATCATCAGTTACTTCACCAATAACTGCACAAGGAAGATCCCATTTTACAAAAACGGCATGTACAATTTCTTCTTTCCCTTTTTCTACAACCATCAGCATTCGCTCCTGGCTTTCACTTAATAATAATTCCCAAGCCTTCATATTTTTTTGTCGTGTAGGAACCTTATCGAGGTCTATACGCATTCCCACTTTTCCTTTTGCACTCATCTCTGCAGTTGAACAAATAATTCCTGCAGCACCCATGTCCTGCATACCTATTACTGCTCCAGTTTTAATTACTTCCAGGCAGGCTTCTAATAATTTTTTTTCCTGAAACGGATCACCCACCTGTACAGCAGGCAATTCTTCCATACTATCTGCCGTAATATCTGCAGAGGCAAAAGATGCACCACCTATCCCGTCTTTACCGGTAGCACTACCTACAAACATGACCGGGTTTGATTTACCTAATGCTATTGCTGATACTGTTTCTCCATTTTTTAAAATACCCACACTCATGGCATTAACCAATGGATTGGTATGATAAGATTGGTCGAAATAAATTTCTCCACCAACCATAGGCACCCCAAAGCAATTGCCGTAATGCCCGATACCATGAACAACACCCGCTAATAAATGCTGGGTTTTTACTTCATCGAGGTTTCCAAACCGCAAAGAGTTTAAAGCGGCAATGGGCCTTGCACCCATGGTAAAAATATCGCGGTGAATACCTCCAACACCAGTAGCGGCACCTTGAAATGGTTCAATGGCCGAAGGATGATTATGTGATTCTATTTTAAATACGACTCCATACCCATCACCGATATCCATTAATCCTGCATTCTCTTCACCGGCCTTTACCAGCATTTTTTCTCCATCCCGGGGTAAGGTCTTTAACCATTTGATAGAATTTTTATAACTACAGTGTTCACTCCACATTCCGGAGAATGCACATAACTCCGTAAAGTTTGGTGTGCGGCCAAGTTTCAGTTTTATTAATTCAAATTCTTCCGGAGTCAGTCTGAGTTGTTGGGCAGTTTTTACAGTAACATCCATGATGGTCATTAATTTTTTCTCTTTACAAAAGAGCATTGAAAAAGTTAGTACAGCAAATTTACGAACTGGGAATCCAATTGTGCCTCATTGCAAATTATCTTTTTATTAATAATAAAAAGTATTTTGCATTTCTTAAAAATAACAGCTTGGAATATATACTTTTTGTTAGCTACTTAGTCATATTTGCCTGGCTGGTCTGTAAAGTAAAATTTTTTACTAAATCGGGGCTCAATAGTTCTCAACTGATCATTTTATTTCTATTAAAAGTTTTAGCAGGTATTTTTTACGGCTGGGTTGGTTTGTACTATGGTCAGCTGGCACAGATGGTTGATACCTGGTCATTTCATTTTTATGGCATTGAAGAAAACCGGATACTTTTATCGAATCCGATTGAATATTTTACCAATATTTTCAGGGATGACTATCAGACCGGAGCTGTGGGTTTTTTTGCCAGCTCAAATTCTTATTGGAATGACTTGAAAGTGAATGCCATGATTAAGATCCTATCAATCTTTAATTTATTCAGTTTAAATAACTATTTCACCAACGTTATTTTCTTCTCTTTCTTCACATTATTTGGACCCATTGCAGTTTACAGAGTAATGAATGATGTATTCCCAAATATGAAAGTACAGGTTCTATTGGCAACATTCCTTGTTCCATCATTTTTATATTGGACCAGCGGAATTCATAAAGACGGACTTTTATTTACTGCTATAGGCATCATTGTATTCCAGGTTTATTTTGGATTAAAAAACAAAAGATTCTCTATAATCAGTTTAATATCCATCGCATTCTCTTTATTAATAATTTTAGTATTACGCAATTTTCTGATTGTAATATTCATACCGGCTTTACTTTTATGGATCATAGCAAACCGGTTTCCAAACCATACCAAAACTGTTTACTTTACCGGATATGCTTTTTTCATACTCCTGTTTTTTACGTTAAAACATGTTCATCATTCATTAAATTTTCCTGCAGCTGTTGTTAATAAACAGATGGAGTTTTCAAAACTAGTTGGCGGCTCGATAGTACCCATGAAAAAATTGGATCCTACAGCTATAAGTTTTTTCCTGAATGCTCCACAGGCATTAAACCTGTCGGTTATCAGGCCATACCCTTCCGATGTAAAACATTTACTTTCATTAGCTGCTGCATCTGAAATAAATATTTTGTTACTGCTCTTTTTAATGTTTTTGTTCTGGCGTGTAAAGACAAAACCTTCGAGTCAATTTCTATATTTCTGTCTTTTCTTCTCTTTTTCATTGTTATTGACTATCGGTTATACTGTAAATTTTTTAGGAGCCATAGTTAGATACAGAAGTTTGATTATTCCTTTTTTAGTAGTACCAATGATCGCTCAAATTAATTGGAATAGAATAAATGTTCTCTTGTTTAATAATATTAATAAAAATACCTATATTTAATTATTTTGCATTACCTATGCCAATTTTTACCTAATTGTCAATTATTTTTCACTTTTTTTGCCGCATTCATCATTTTTTAAAATAAACTTCATAAAATATCTTGTTTTTTTATGGAGTTTCTTTTTCTTTGTTGAAAATAAAAACCATGTCAGCCAGATTAAATGCCATTTCAAAAATTACATCAAATAATGAAACGGACGTAAAAGCATCTTCTCAAATAACTTCCATATTTGCAGAAAATGTTTTTACAGCAGAAGTATCCAGGCAATTTCTATCAGACGAAGCTTATAAGAGTTTAATGGGTTCTATCAAGGCTCAACAAAAAATTGACCGTGTTATGGCAAATCAAATTGCCAATGGTTTAAAAGCATGGGCCATGAGTAAAAATGTAACCCACTTTACGCATTGGTTTCAACCACTTACCGGAAGTACTGCCGAGAAACATGATTCCTTTTTTACCTTAAAAGGTGATGGCACTCCAATAGAAACTTTTGAAGCA
>JAYWEL010000132.1:0-4440 GCA_043779285.1 Chitinophagaceae bacterium
TCAGTCTAATCAAAACCCAATTGCCGGTTGGATCAAAGCAAATTGGAAAATAAAGTATATCTGCAAATGGTCTTATAAAGTAATAGGAGGTAATGAATACTTATGCAATTATGCAAAGCAATATTGCAGAGATGTTACTATGATTCCAACTTGTGTAGATACCGTGAAAAATCATAACCGGTTAAATAATCAGGATCGGGAAAAAGTTAGTATCGGTTGGACAGGAAGTCATTCTACCATGAAGTACCTGGATAAAATAGTACCTCTTTTAGAAAGACTAGTTCAGGAATTTGGAATACAGGTAATTATTATTTCCAACAAAAAACCTTCATTCACATTATCCAATATGCAATTCATTCAATGGAATGAGGAAAATGAGGTGGATGATTTACTGAAAATAGATATTGGCATCATGCCACTGGAAGCAGATCCATGGTGTGAAGGAAAGTGCGGATTCAAACTGATTCAGTATATGTCTTTATGCATTCCGGCTATTGCAAGTCCGGTGGGAGTTAATAAAAAAATTATTGAACAGGGCATCAATGGATTTTTGTGTGAGACGGAAAGAGATTGGCATGAAGCATTGGCAGTTTTAATAAATAATCATTCTTTACGAAAAGAAATGGGTATCAGGGGCCAGGAAAAAATTATTCAGCAATATAGTGTTCTGGCTCACGAAAGATTTTTCTTGTCCCTTTTTTCTTGTTGATAAAGGCAGCCGGATTTATTTTTTCATAATTGATTAAAATAATCAGGAAGGCTGCATAGAAAGGAAGACAGGGAATCTTATATCGGGATAGTGCCCCAAAATTATACGTGGAGATTCCTACTGCGAAGGCAAAAATGATGGAGAATAACAGGCAGAATAACAGGTTTGGATCTTTATTGATGAGTTTAAAAGATTTGAATAAACCGGCTTTTTTAAAAGCATAAAAAGTTAATAGCACAAAAGCCAGTGCTTCAAGAGCCGAAAGAAAAACAATGACTTTTCTTGCCTCCCATGGAAAGGGCCGGAATAAAGTAACAACCACTGCCTGAGGAAATTTCTTCAACATACCGGTAAGACTTGGGTCAAAGTCTCCCAAATCATAACCAGATCCCTGGTCTATTTCCGACATATGAGTCAACCAGTCTCTTGTTACAGTTGCTGTTTCTGCAATATTCTCCAGGGAGTATTTATTCAGGTCCTCTGCAAAAATTTGGACAAAAAAGAAAAAAGATGCAGCTATGCCTGAGATGAAGATAAATCTCACCAAGTACCGGGTACCGGGTGATTTGATTCTTGAAGAATAGGTTGTCAATAGCCAAATGGAAAGTGCCGGAAGGAAGGCTAATAATATGTATAGCTTGATTTTAAAAAGCAGGAACAGGCTCAGAAAAAGCATGATAATATTTTTTACAGCATAGTCTTTATATATGAATATTCTAAAAACTGTATAAGTAAGCCAACCCAGGGCGAACATGCAAACGGTGTCTTTAAAAATACTTGATCCCCAAACAAACGTACTTGGTATAAACAAAAAGGCAATCGCCATTTCTTTATGAAACGACTTATAGATGGATGCAAAAATCCTAAACATGGCCCATATGCCGGTATATGAAATGGCTGCAAAGGTTACAGCAATCGGCATATAGGATGTGCCGTTAAACAGGCCAATAAATGCGGCAATGGCTGCAATACTAAATGAAGCAGGATCACCATACCATTCCATTTGTATGGCATATGGATAAACACCCGGAAAATCTGAAATGGAAGTCCGGGTAATTACATGATACCATGTTTCAAAAGAATCTGATAATGCCGAGTTGATAACTTTACTATGCAGGAAATATTGAAAGGTATCACCGCCATTGTAATAATATTGATAAACCAACCCGATGAAAATTGCTCCCGCCAATTTTACATATAATCCCCATAAAAAATATTTACGCAAGGGGTGATTGAGGGGGTAATTTTTATCCCGATACCCTTTTGCAATACGGATAATTAACAAAAGGTATAGAGGCGTCAATAAAAGATCCCAGATAGTAAGATATTGCATGGTTAACAGTGCTGAGCGAAAATACTGATTTTAGTATTCATTATCTTTATTGCGAAAGTTTACAAAAATAACTTGATTGAAAAATTTATATCTCCCCATTCATAATCCGTTAACCCACCCATGCCCAAAATATTAAGAATACTGAACCGGTTGATTGTAGGCGGGCCATTATTGAATGCAGCTTATCTCACAAAATATATGGGGCCTGAATTTGAAACCTTGCTGCTTGTTGGTGAAAAAGAAGATCATGAAAAAGATGCAGGATTCATTACAGATGCTTTGGGAATTCAGCCTGTTTATATTGCCGAAATGGGCCGGTCAATAAATCCGATAAACGATTACAGATCGTATAAAAAAATTCAACAGATCATTAAAGATTTTAAACCGGATATCGTGCATACACATGCTGCAAAACCCGGAGCTATTGGCAGGATGGCTGCAAAATCAATGGATGTGCCAGTCATAGTGCATACATACCACGGGCATGTTTTTCATTCGTATTTCGATTCGGTAAAAACAAAATTCATTATTCAGGCGGAACGTTTTTTAGCAAAACAAACCGATGCCATAATTGCCATCAGTGAAACACAAAAAAATGAATTTGTTCATGATTTTCTGATTGCCCGTGAAACAAAATTCAGAATCATTCCACTTGGATTGGACCTGGAGAAATTCCAAACAGATTATGAACAGAAGAGAAAATTATTCAGAAGCGAATTTGGAATTGAAGATGATGTAATAGTGATTACCATTATTGGCAGGTTGGTACCCGTTAAAAACCATTCCTTGTTTCTGAAAGCTGTTAGTTATGTGTTGAAAAATTCGGATAAAAAAATTAAAGCTTTTATTGTAGGAGATGGCGAAACCAGGAAGGAGCTTGAGAGAAATGCGAACAGTCTTGGATTATCTTATTCAACCGAAGAAGACGAACTGCACCCTCATCCCCTGGTATTTACTTCCTGGCGAGCCGATGTGGATGTGATTAATGCCGGTTCTGATATTATTGCATTGACATCATTTAATGAAGGAACCCCGGTTAGCTTAATCGAAGCACAGGCAGCCAACAAACCAATAGTATCAACCAATGTAGGCGGAATACGGGATGTAGTTGTAGAAAATAAAACCGCATTGCTATCCGAAATAAATGACGTTTCAGGATTTTGCACTAACTTATTAAAATTGATTGAAGATGATGAGTTAAGATCAAATTTAGGAAAGAATGGAGCAGAATTTGTTATGGAAAAATATAGTTACAGGCGATTAGTGAATGATATGTCTTTGTTATATCATGAACTTTTAAATAAAAAAAACAAACATGTTTTTTAGAAAAAAAATAAATGCCCCAGATTATGCTGTGGTAGGAACCGATATTCATTCTCATTTATTGCCAGGCATTGATGATGGATCACCGGATATTCAAGAGTCCGTTGCTTTGATTAAAGGGATGAAAGCGTTGGGGTTTAAAAAATTAATTACTACACCTCATGTCATGTCGGACATGTATCCAAATACTTCAGAAATAATTTTAGAGAAATTGAAGATTGTTCAAAAAGCTTTGACTGATGAAGGGATAGATATCGAAATTCATGCGGCTGCAGAGTATTTTCTGGATACTCAATTCAAAGAAAACCTGGAGCAAAAGAAAAAATTACTCACGTTAAAAGATAATTATGTGTTGGTAGAGTTTTCCATGGCCAGCCCTCCGTTTGATTTAAAAGAAATACTTTTTGAAATGCAGATGCAAGGCTATCAGCCGGTTATTGCACATCCCGAACGATATATTTTTGCTGAACATAATAAACAATTTTTTATCGAGTTGAAAGATGCCGGATATTCATTTCAATTGAATTTACTTTCTTTGAGTGGTTTTTATGGCATATCTGTTCATGATCTTGCCATCTATCTGATTAAAAATAAATTCTACAGTTTTATTGGCTCCGACCTGCACAATCAAAAATACCTGGATGCCCTGTCGCATCATTCCATCAGCCCTCATCTGGAAAAATTAATGGACTCAGGTACAATGCTCAATCCTTCTCTTTAAATTCATTTAATCTCGATTTCAATTGACAAACTCCAAAAATTGGGGTATTAAATTTGCCCATAAATATTTGTAAAAAATATTTTTTTGCTTTTAGATAGGTTCTATTTTGATTAACTTTAAATAGCACAAAATCAGGTAAAATTGTTAGCCACTGAATTCAATAATGCACTATTAAAAAACAGTAATTTTCTGAAACCATTTGCAGCAAATCTGACAAAGGATTATGCTAATGCGCAGGATCTTTTTCAGGATACTTTATATAATACCATCTTGATTTACTAAATAGTCCAACGCCCGCCTGACCGGACGGGCAGGGACTATGTGTAAATCTTAGATGGTATTATACCGCAGAAA
>JAYWEL010000133.1:0-10486 GCA_043779285.1 Chitinophagaceae bacterium
CCAGATCTACACTAAAGGAGTAAGCAGTTGAAGGATAAAATTCAAGATTGTTTCCATAGGTATAACTCAGTGTTCCTAGCAGTTTGGCCGGTACTTCACCAATTATTTCTATAACCGTTTTCCATACTATTTTCCCTTCATAAACAATCACATTAAAACCAGCAAATAAAGTACTTGGAATTGTTTTACTGTTGCCAGCTTGTATAAATGTTCCATCGTTTTTTATTAGGCTATCATTAAAAACAATTTCGGTTGGTTTAAACCCATCCAACGATTGACCGGCTGCATATAATTGCCAATTTTTAACGCCATCCGTTGTAAAACTAAGTTCGTATTTTCCATCAACCATTTTTTTACTACTGGCTTTCCATTGAAAACCCGAAGCAGTTTCCTGTCCGAAAGCAAACACGGAAAACAAAAAGAAGAAAAAACTAAATACTGACTTTGAAATGCGTTGCATTCTATTTCTATTTTAAAAAACAAACGAGTTCCAGATATAGAACTCGATCAAAATTATCAATTACACACAAAATTAATTTAAAGCAATGGTAAAGTTGTTCGTTTTGGGTGGCAAACATTTTTTATCATCGCAGGTCTGAAACTCAACTTGACCAACCAAATTCGTTTTCACATTGGCTTTTAATTTTACAATTTGAACAAATTTTACCGTATTAGCATATTGATTTGCTGAAAGGCCCAGTTTGCTGTCTTTGAATTTTTCCATTTTACCAACTTCTTTTAATCCACCTTCAAAACTGACTAATGGATTATTACTGAAATCGAAAGAAGTAGGAATGCCAACAAAATCATCGGACTGTTTTTGTGAATATAGATGCCAACCGGGTTGCATATTCGCAACCAACTGAATTTCAAATTTTTTATCCGCAATTTTTTTAGCAGAATACGTCCATGTAACCGGATATTGAGCTGAAGCTGTTACACTGATAAACAAGAATGTAAGAATATTAACAAATTTCATCATATATTTTATTTAATGATTGTATCTCTGCAAAAATGGTTCTAATACGCTTTAGTGTACTGTTAAAATTTATAAAACATTCAATTTCAGTTTCTGGCAAAAATTATTACAGAACATGTATTACATCCTTTTAATTTGTTACAAACTGTTCCATATTAAGTAAGGACAATAATATTTCCTTTCCATCGGTATTACCTAACAAGGGCGAACAGGCTCTTTCTGGATGTGGCATCATGCCAAAAACATTCCCATTCTTATTCCGGATACCTGCAATATTTCTCATGGATCCATTCGGATTTGCTTCCAACGTTATTTTTCCTTCCTGATCAGCATACCTGAAAATTACCTGGCCATTTGCTTCCAATTCATCCAATGTTTTTTCATCCGAAAAATATCGTCCTTCGCCATGTGCAATAGGAAGAATGGATTTTTTCCCCGTAGCAGAAACTATCTGAATATTCTTACAGATGAATTGCTGATTGGCATTCCGCAACAAGGCACCTGGCAATAAATGTGATTCGCATAAAACCTGAAACCCATTACAGATTCCCAAAACTTTTCCACCCTTTTCTGCAAACTCTATGACAGCTTGCATCATTGGACTGAACCGGGCAATGGCACCACAACGTAAATAATCTCCAAATGAAAATCCACCAGGGAGAACGATGCAATCGGCTGTATCAAACATGCTTAAATCATTGTCTTTATGCCAAAGCATAATAACTTCCTGTCCAAGATCGTTTGTCAATGCATCCTGTATATCCCTGTCGCAATTAGATCCCGGGAAAACAACTATGCCAAATTTCATGATACTACGTTTAAATCTTTTATTGAAATGGAGAACTGCAAATATAGCTGAAAGCAAACTTTAAATCTTAATACTACCATCCAGGACCATAATATTGAAATGCTAATACATAAACAATAGTAAACCAAAACATGATTTGTGAAAACCATGTTTGAGTAGGATATAAATAAGCAAATGTGTGAAAAGCTGCTAAAGGAATTGTAAGCATAATCCAGTTTTCGTAGGTTTCGCTGCCATTTATAAAAGGAATAAAAATGGCTAAAATTAAAAACAGGAGTACCAGGCTCCAGTTTTTTCTGACCTGAATAAGCATCCGGCCCAGATTGGCCTGAACATAATAAACAGCTATAAAAAAAGGAATTCCAATCAAAAAAACAGCATATGCAAACCATAAAGTTTTATCCAAAACCGGTGCATTGAGGTTGAAGAAAGGAATCAGTTTCTGTAAGTCCCATTGATCGATAAAAAAAAGAAAAATGCCATAAAAATAAAACGGAGTTAATAATCCCAAAATGGCCAATAACCATTCTGTTAACCGAAATGGCCGCATGATTATTAACCCTAAAAACACCCAGAAAAGAAATGCAGTTGCCGGAAAATAAATAAAAGAAACCAATCCGATCAGCAACCCCGCATTAAATATTTTACCCTGCACATGCTGATGCTGATACATCTTAAATATCACTGCAAAAACCATAATCAACACCGTATTTACCAGCAATGGAGCTGATAAATAATTCCATTCTGCAAACAGAGAAGTAATTAACAAATAAGATACGCCAACCAAATAAGTTGCCTTATTCATCATACGTTGATCATTGAATAAACGTGTTAACGCAATGGCTTGCAGATATAAAAGAGTAAAAGCAATGACCGGGTAAATGATTGGATAGCTGGTTCCGAAAGGCTTGATAGCATTTAAAAGCAATCTGTAAATCACCCCTTCTGTATGCAGGTTTACCGGCTGATGAGGTTGAAGAAACATCGGCAATTTGATCAATATTCCAAAGACCAATAATAAAAGAAGATTAACTGGGTTTTTGTGTTTAAATATGCCTATCACCGGAAATGCTTAGTGTTTAAATTAGAATTCAATTTTAGCAAAGCAAATAAAATTTCTATACAAACATGGAATTATTACTTGTTGAGCACTTACTTGTTTTCCATATTTAGGCATAAAGATGTACCCTTTATCAATATTTTTCAGTGATGGATTCCGGTTCATTACACCTCCCGGTTCTAACATAATATCGGATAAAAGAATGGCTCTTTTTTCCATTTGATTAAAAATGAAATGCAGTGCTGCTCCGGTATTTACCAATTGATATGAAACGGTATTATCTGACTCATCGCTAAACTGTTCTTTTTTCAGGATATTATTCCATTCAAGATTTCCCTGGTTATCAAAAGAAAGTATAGCCACATTTTCTGCATGATGCCTTACTAGTTGATTATTATCTCTTGATCGCCAAAACAGACTATTATATCCATAACCGAATGGAGAATAAAAATAATTATCAAATGGAGAAAACATAGGAAAGCCGTATAAATAGTCCATCCGGTTGAAGTTGTTTCCCCGGGAAGTAGTATAATAAGATTCTGCTCCCATTAAAAAACCTCCATTCTTTTTTATGATGATATTTCTAATAAAGTAATTATCAAAAGCAAAACGGTTGCTGCTGTTTCCCCTGGCTTCGTTTCGAAGTTCTTCACCGAAAGTCAAACTTTTTTCCATAGTTACTTTTGAATTTCCGTTATCCCATACATAAAAATAAAGCCCATCGATAGTACCTCTTCGTTGTGTGTACGTGAAAGAAGTTAAAAAATATCGACTATTGAAATTGTCAATTTTAAGAAACAGTTGATCAAGATAAATTTTATTCAACTTAACTGCCTGAAAAATAAAACTATCTGACATGGGAGGTTTTATTACAAGTGAAACCGCTGAAATATTGTCATTGTTATTGCGGTTGAATTTTGTAAAAACCATATTACCGGCGTTATCCACTTTAAATTCCTCGAGATAATCATCCCGTTCATCCATGGGAATACTTAATTGGCTTCTTTTTATTGTACTCAGTTTATCATCTAATAATATTGTAGTTATCAAATAATTATTTCTGTTTCTGCTATTGATTTTAAAAATCAGGAATTTACTTTTATCCTCACTCGTAACGCTGTTATACACTTTATTATTAGAGGCAAAACTCAGGTGTGTGGTATCCAGTTCCATAGGCTCACCAACCTTCTTACCATGTTCATCAATTTTTGTAGCCATAAAATAAACCACATTTCTTCGCTGGTATTGATAAAAAAGATAACTATGATTCGAATATGGATATACATCTAAATTAATCAACCGTTCTTCCGGAATATAATCCTGATTTACCTTATCAATCTGTTTCATATTCTCATCATATAGAACGATAGAACTGTTATTCCTATCATTTTTATACACTTGAATATTATTCCCGATTTTACCGATGATCTCAAAATCAACTTTTTTACTGTCATCTTTATCAGGTTCCGAATAAATAATTCTCTGCGCATTTGCAAATGCGCAATAGAAAGTCAGTATCCCGATTATTAATATTTTCGTCTTCATCTTCATCTTTTAATCTTTTATCTATTTAAAGTTACAGGTTGTGAGCCGATTAAAATCCCATCATTTTCATAATACGAACTTAAAATACCACATTACATGGACGGTTTGAAAATGAGAAATGATTCAAAAGCACATCTTATCCCCAACCTAATTATAACCTAAATTACCTTCTTTAACAATTTAGGTTATAAGATTATTTTAAATATACCTTTGACGAATTATTTTTCTGGAAAATAATCAGTACCAGAAAGCCAACAAACAAGTTCGGAAAGTGAAACTAACATCAAACAAAGTAACAGCTGCTGGTTTATTAATTGCATTAGGAATTATTTACGGCGACATAGGCACATCTCCCCTATACGTTTTTAATGCCATTATTCTTCACCGTACCATCAGTGAAGAACTGATTTTTGGCAGCTTATCCTGCATCATCTGGACCATAACGCTTCAAACCACCTTAAAATATGTAATTCTGGTTTTACGTGCAGACAACCGGGGGGAAGGTGGAATTTTTGCCTTATACGCATTAATAAGACGAAATAAGAAATGGTTTGTTTTTCCCGCCATGATTGGCGGAGCAGCCTTACTGGCTGATGGAATTATAACCCCTCCCATTTCTATAACATCGGCCGTTGAAGGGTTACAGAAACTCCCCGCATTACATAATATTGAACATTATATCATTTATATTGTTATAGGCATACTTACTCTTTTCTTTTTCATGCAACAGTTTGGTACCGCTTCTATTGGTAAACTTTTTGGACCGGTCATGTTGATTTGGTTTTCGATGCTTGCCATTTTGGGAGCCATCCACATCTTTGATGACCTCTCCATTTTTAAATCTTTTAATCCTTATTACGCATTTGAGTTTTTGAGAATGTATCCCGGAGCAATATGGCTATTGGGAGCCGTATTCCTCTGTACTACAGGTGCAGAGGCATTGTACAGTGACCTAGGACATTGCGGAAGAAAAAATATCCGTATTTCCTGGCTCTTTGTAAAAGTTGCTTTACTATTGAATTACCTAGGACAAGGTGCTTACCTGATGGGCAAACACAATGGATTAACAGTTACAGATCAGGTAAAAGCATCTATGGGATTGAATGCTTTTTACGACCTGATGCCACATTGGTTTTTAATTTTTGGAGTTATCATTGCCACTTCGGCAGCTATCATAGCCAGTCAGGCAATGATTTCGGGTTCGTTTACACTCATCAGTGAAGCAATGCGACTGAATCTTTGGCCAAAACTAAAGATTCGTTACCCATCTGAAGAAAAAGGCCAGCTCTTTATTCCAAGTATAAATCTGATGTTATATCTGGGATGTGTTTCGGTGGTTCTGTATTTTAAAACTTCCGCGAATATGGAAGCTGCTTACGGTTTATCTATTGTAGTCACGATGTTGACAACAACCATTCTTTTTGCAAATTATTTAGTTTCTCTTCGTACAAAATCAATTTGGATCTATTTTTTTCTTGGAATCTATCTAACGGTGGAAATAACCTTCCTGATTGCGCTGTTGGATAAATTCCCCCATGGTGGTTATTTCACGGTGGTCCTTGGAGGCATTATGTTTATGATCATGTATGTATGGTACAGGGCAAGGAAGATTAAAAACCGATACGTTGAGTTTGTGCGCCTCGACCACTATGTACCGCAAATTGAAGAACTGGCCAACGACAAATCTGTTCCGAAGTTCGCATCTCATCTTATTTATATGACCAGTGCCAACAATCCGAAAGAGATTGAACACAAAATCATTTATTCGATATTGGACAAAAAACCGAAACGGGCAAATATCTATTGGTTTGTTCACGTAGATACATTGGATGACCCATATACTTGCGAGTATAAAGTAGATCATATCATTCCGAATGATATTATCCGTGTCGATTTAAGATTAGGATTCAGGATGGAACCCCGGATTAACCTGATGTTTAAAAAAGTGGTTGACGATCTGCTTGCAAGTAAAGAAGTGAATATATCGAACCGCTTTGAAAGCCAGGAAAGAACTACCGGTAGCTTTCAGTTTATTGTGATGGAAAAATTTTTAAGCCAGGATAATGAATTGCCGTTTTTTGAGCGAGTGATTATGAAAATATTCTTCTTCATAAAAGAAATCAGTTTATCAGAAGAAAGAGGATTTGGTTTAGATCCTTCCAATGTGATCGTCGAAAAATTTCCATTGATTGTAGCACCGGTTACTTCACTAAAACTAAAAAGAGTGTTTAATAAAGAAGATGAAACAGATAACTATTGAAACTCTTCAGCAATGGATTTTGGAAGGAAATAATTTTCATCTGATTGATGTGCGGGAATTTGTTGAACATGAACAATTCAATATAGGTGGGCAACTGATTCCCTTAAACGAGATAGTCAATCATGCCATGGATATCCCTACCGATAAACCTGTAATAGTATATTGTAAAAAAGGAATCAGAAGCCAGATAGCTATTCAACGCCTGCAACAAAAAACCTATTTCGATAATCTATTTAACCTTCAGGGTGGCACGGAAGCATGGCTAAATCAATTAAATAATTAGATGGACAATTGTCATATACAATCCTTTGTCTAAATTGAGGTAAATCTAACTGCCACAATGCCAAACCTGTTTTATTATATTCTTGGATCTATTTTTATTTTGTTGATTCTTCTTTATTTTTTCCAGGAAAAATTCATTTTTAAACCGGAAAAACTGAAACAGGATTTTATATTCAACTATGATATTCCTTTCCGGGAATATTATTTTGAAACGGCCCCCAAAGTAAGCATAAATGCACTCCATTTTTTTCGGGAAAAACCCAATGGGTTAATTCTGTATTTTCATGGCAATAGCCGAAGCATCAAAGGATGGGCAAAATATGCACGGGATTTTTATCGTTATAATTATGATGTTGTGTTGGTAGACTATCGTGGGTTTGGGAAAAGTACGGGCAAGCGCAGTGAAAAAGAATTATTAAAAGATATGCAGTTTATTTATGACAAATTGCTTGCACAATATCCCGAGGACCACCTGATTGTTTATGGAAGAAGCATGGGCAGCGGCTTTGCTGCCAAAATTGCGGCAGACAACAATCCACGGTATCTTATTCTGGATTCGCCCTATTACAATTTCACCAGAGTAGTTGAACGATTTCTCCCTTTTTTACCGGTACGGTTTGTACTTCGTTTTCACCTGCGCACCGACAAATGGCTGCTAACCGTAAATTGTCACACCTATATCATTCATGGCGACAAAGACCGGCTGATTCCTATACGGCACAGTTTGGAATTACAAAAAATCAATCCCCGAAAAATAACTTTAATACGCATTGAAGGAGGTGGTCATAATAATCTTCCTTCGTTTAACGTGTATCATAATTTCATCCGCGACATTTTAAAAGAATAAAAAGCCAACATTTTTTATAGATAAATAAGTATCGATATTTTTGCGCATGAATAAAAAGAAAAATTGGAAGCGGATTCTTACTATTTCGTTTTTAATATATACACTGGTTGGAATTGCCTTCTATTCTTTACAGGACCGCATCCTTTTTCACCCGGTGAGCCTGAATAAATATCATAACTATGGTTTTACAGAAAAGCATAAAGAGATAAACATCCCATTGACCCATGAATCAAACTTAAACATTGTTCAGTTTTTAAGTACCGATAGCGTTACACGGGGTGTTGTTTTATATTTTCATGGAAACAAAAACAATATATCCTGGTACGAAAAATACACCCCCCATTTTACACATAACGGGTATGAAGTCTGGATGATCGATTACCCCGGTTACGGCAAAAGTTCTGGTAAATTATCCGAGCAGATACTTTATGATTGGGCGTTGAAATTGTACAAAATTTCACGGGGAAGATTTTCTCCCGAAAATATTATTATCTATGGGAAAAGTATGGGAACCGGTATCGCTGCACAACTGGCCTCGGTAAGAGATTGCAAGAGATTGATCTTGGAAACTCCTTATTATAGTATGCATTCTTTATTTTCAAAATACAGCCCCATCTATCCGGTAAGCTTGATGCTGAAGTATGAATTACCTACTTACAAATACCTGGAAAAAGTAACGGCTCCGGTAAGTTTTTTTCACGGAACCAATGATTGGATAATCCCATACAGTAATGCTTCCAGGCTAAAAGAAAAACTAAAACCGATTGATGAATTCATCAGCATAAAAGGAGGAAGCCACAATAATTTGTATGATTATCCACTGATGATAAAAAAAATAGATTCTTTATTGAAGTTGTAATGCAGAAACTTATTTTTCTTTCAGAATAACTTTATTTTTGCTCACAGTCAGTTCATAATTCATCCCCACTTTCAAAGCATAGTTTTCTTTTTCATGACTTACCGGAAAATTGAAACAAACCGGATAACTGTATTCCTTAACTATAGATGAAATAATCTCTGATACATTTTTTCCAAAAGGTCTTTCCGTGTCTTTACAATCTGTAAATCCACCAATGACCATCCCTTTCAATTTATCCAGTTTTCCTGATCTCTTTAATTGATGCATCATCCGGTCGATACTGTATAGCTGTTCATCAATCTCTTCCAGGAAAAGAATTTTTCCTTTCGTTTTGATGTCTGATTTTGTACCTATTAAATGTACCAGCAAGGATAGGTTACCGCCAACCAGTATTCCTTCTTCTTTTCCCAACCTGTTATATTCAACTGATGCAATTTGATAATTCCCTTTTTTGCCTGCCAAAGCTTTTTTCAATGAAAGAACATATTCATTCTTCTCTTCGCCTCCATTAAATGCATTGGCCATGGCAGCATGCAAGGTTGGTATTGCAAATTGCGAATAGATATGCGCATGCAAAACAGTAATATCACTGAACCCGATAATCCATTTCGGATTTTTTTTGAATTTTTTAAAATCCAACACATCAATAATTCTTGTCATCCCATAACCACCCCGTGCACATAAAATGGCTTTTACATTTTCATCATCCAGCATTTGCTGAAACTCAAGAAGCCTTTCTTCATCCGTACCCGAAAAATAGTTTTTCGATTTCCCACCTACTGTTTGCCCCAACTTAACCAAATAGCCCCATGACTTTAATGCAGCAACACTAGAAGCCGTTTTACTTTTTTCCATAAAACCAGAAGGACAAACCAAGCCGATTGTATCGCCTTTTTTTAAATATGCCGGAATTTTTCCCATACTGCAATTTATATATTCAAAGCCAAACATAATATCACAAAATGATGAATTAAACGATGCTCATCGCTTTGTATTAACTTTGCCGTCGTATTTTCAGAAATATTTAATATGAGTAATTCATTCAACAGATATTTGGTTACAGCTGCTTTACCCTATGCCAATGGCCCTGTACACATTGGTCACCTTGCCGGTTGTTATCTTCCTGCAGATATTTATACACGTTATCAAAGGGCCCGGAAAAGAGACATCAAATTTGTATGTGGCAGCGATGAACATGGCGTACCCATTACTATTCGTGCCTTGAAGGAAGGCATAACGCCCCAACAGGTTGTAGATAAATACCACGCATTAATTAAAGAAAGTTTTAATCAGATGGGCATTTCTTTTGATATCTATTCCCGTACTTCCAATAAAATTCATCATGATACAGCTTCAGATTTTTTTAAAAAATTGTATGAAGACGGACAGTTTGAAGAAAAAGAAACCGAACAATATTTTGATGAAAACGCCAATGTTTTTTTAGCAGACCGATATATTTCGGGGACTTGTCCAATTTGTTCGAACAGCAATGCATTTGGCGATCAATGTGAAAAATGCGGATCTACTTTAAGTCCGGAACAATTGATCAATCCGAAAAGCACATTAAGTGATGCGGTTCCCATAAAAAAGAAAACCAAGCACTGGTATTTTCCTTTAAATAAATATGAACCCTGGCTGAAAGAATGGATCATTGAAGGACATAAAGAATGGAAGAATAACGTATATGGACAGTGCAAAAGCTGGCTCGACAACGGCTTGCAGCCACGTGCCATGACCCGCGACAGCAACTGGGGCGTAAACGTCCCCCTGCCGGATGCAGAAGGAAAAGTTTTGTATGTATGGTTTGATGCACCTATCGGCTATATAAGTGCCACCAAAGAATTGA
>JAYWEL010000134.1:0-10473 GCA_043779285.1 Chitinophagaceae bacterium
CAAATCCGCCTATCACTTCATCACCTTCAAATCCCTTACTGTTTATATCATCGTATAATAACATAGCACCGGCAAGATCCTGTGTCAGCATACAGTTTAATAAATTAAAATAGTAGTCTGCATCTAATATGTTTAAATGTTCAAGTGTATTGGCATAGTTTATTTGACTATTGGTAAAACTGGCAATTTTATCCATGATGCTTAATGCATCCCGCATACAACCTTCACTTTTTTGTGCAATCACTTGCAGCGCTGCTTTTTCCGACTGGATTTCTTCTTTTTCGCAAATGGAGTGCAAATGATCAACCGTGTCAATCAGGGTGATTCGTTTAAAATCAAAAATCTGACACCTTGAAAGTATCGTTGGTAATATTTTATGTTTTTCTGTAGTTGCCAGAATAAAAATGGCGAATGATGGGGGCTCTTCCAGAGTTTTTAAAAAAGCATTGAAAGCTGAAGCAGATAACATGTGTACCTCATCTATGATATACACTTTATATTTTCCTGCTTGTGGTGCAAACCGAATTTGATCTACTAATGTTCGGATATCATCAACCGAATTATTACTTGCCGCATCCAGTTCATGTATGTTCAGCGAAGTTCCATTATTAAACGAATTACAAGAATTACATGTGTTACAGGCTTCCCCGTTTTCTAATTTGGTTTCGCAATTAATTGTTTTAGCTAAAATTCTTGCACAGGTTGTTTTGCCTACGCCCCTTGGCCCGCAAAATAAAAAAGCATGTGCCAGTTGATTGTGATTAATGGCATTCTTCAGTGTGGTGGTTATATGCGATTGGCCGATGACCGTATCAAAAGTCTGTGGTCTGTATTTCCTTGCCGATACGACGAATTTGTCCATGTGGCGAATTTAAGTTTTTCTGATTTAAGAATTTGTTTAAGATTGATGAATGTGTGAATAAGAATTTATTCAGGAACTTTTAGTGTAAAAAACTATTCCAAAATGGGGTGTCTTTTAAATTCTTTAGACCGGTCAAACAGATATCGGTAAGTTACCAGTTTTCGGCTTTGAAAAGCCCCGCCCAAGTTTTCGGCAATGTTTAGCATTTTGGGGTTGAAATCACCGATCCACTGCATTTCGTATTCTGTATAGGGTGTTTTATCCTGTATAAAATTAGCGGCTTCTACTATCAGGAAAGAATCGATGCCTTTACCGTGATATTCCGGAACTACACCAAATACCAACCCATTGAATTTTTTGCTGGGTTTGGTTCTTTGCAAGATTAAAAATTTTAATTTATGCCATATGTCAAATTTGCCATTGAGATATTTGAACCATTGGTTCAAATCCGGAATATTGATAAACATGGCGATGGGCTCATTTTTATCGTACACAAACCAGTTGATCTTTTCATCCATGATCTGTTTCATATTATTGAACATTGTTAGCACTGCTTTTTGTTCAATTTGCTTAATGCCTCCATGCCCTGCCCAGGCTTTATTGTAAATAATAGTAAAATCGGCAGCGAATTTTTCTAATTTATTTTTTTTTATATGAATGGCTTTAAAGTCGGGGTTTTCAGCAACAGGTAAATACCGTTCCATTACTTTTTCAGTCAGTCCGTCTTTCGGATTAAGTCCGAAACAAATTTGGTTGAAAAAAACCTTGAAACCATAGTTCTCAAAAAGTTCCTGATAATAAGGCGGATTATAATTCATGCAATACAAGGGTTCCTGAAAACCTTCCGTTACCAAGCCCCACCAACGATCCCTTTCGCCAAAATTTATTGGTCCGTCCATGGCTTCCATGCCTTTATTCAATAACCAATGTTTTGCTACATCCATCAGTATATCAGCTGCACGTTGATCGTTGGTGCAATCGAAAAACCCAATACCGCCAACATGTACATCATCTCCAATTGTTTTATATTTCGAATTTGTAAAAGCGGCAATGCGACCAAGCAAGTTTCCTTCAGCATCTTTTAAAACCCATCGAATGGCTTCACCAAAACGAAACGCTTTATTTTTTTGCAGATTAAAAACATCCTGAATGTCTTTATCAAGTGGGCGTATATAATTGGGATTGCCTTTATTGATCAATACATTGACTTCAATAAATTCTTCCGCAAGTTTCTTATTGTTTACTTCTATTATTTCCATCATCCGTTGGGGCGTTGTAAAATCCCTTGCAAATAAACTAAAAAGCTTTTACAAAGATTAGATAGCTTATATAAAACATATTTAAAAGCTATTGCCATTACAAAAACGATCTATTAAAGTTGTATTCTAAAAATATTTAATTCAACAATAAAACGGTCAATTTTAAAAATGTATCATTTTCAAATTGGCTATTTATCTGTTCCCCCTTACCTTTGCGCCCAAAATAGGAACGATTTATTGATTTTCTTCAAGACATCGGTTCAGTTTCAACTCTAATTGATTTTATTTAAACTCTATTATTTAGTAAGATATGGCAAACGCAGGTAAGGTAAAACAGATAATCGGTGCCGTTGTTGACGTTCAATTCGACGGAAAGCTTCCCGATATTTACAATGCATTAGAATTAATTAAAGAAAATGGGGAAAAGCTGGTATTGGAAGTTCAGCAACACTTAGGACAGGATAGTGTTCGTTGTATTGCCATGGATGGTACCGAAGGACTAGTTCGCGGAGCTAAGGTTGTTGATACCGAATTAGGTATTACCATGCCGGTTGGAGAAGATATTAAAGGTCGTTTATTTAATGTAACCGGAGATCCTATTGACGGATTACCTGCTGTTTCAAAAGTTAATGGACGCCCAATCCATAGCAAACCGCCAGCATTCGAAAATTTAAGTACTGCATCAGAAGTTTTATTTACCGGTATTAAAGTAATTGATTTGATTGAACCCTATTCAAAGGGTGGTAAAATTGGATTGTTTGGTGGAGCAGGGGTAGGTAAAACAGTTTTGATCCAGGAGTTGATCAATAATATTGCGAAAGCATATGCCGGTGTATCTGTTTTTGCAGGTGTAGGGGAAAGAACCCGTGAAGGAAATGATCTGATGCGTGAAATGATTGAAGCAGGTATCATGAACTATGGCGATGCTTTCAAACACAGTATGGAAGAAGGTGGATGGGATTTATCTAAAGTAGATATGGAAGGGTTGAAAGATTCGAAAGCAACTTTCGTTTTCGGACAAATGAACGAACCTCCCGGAGCCCGTGCCCGTGTAGCTTTAAGCGGATTAACGATTGCTGAATATTACCGTGATGGTGATGGCCAGGGACAAGGACGTGATATCTTATTTTTCGTAGATAATATCTTCCGTTTTACACAAGCAGGATCTGAAGTATCGGCTTTATTAGGCCGTATGCCTTCTGCAGTAGGATACCAGCCAACACTTGCAACTGAAATGGGATTGATGCAAGAAAGAATTACATCCACTAAAAATGGTTCTATTACGTCTGTACAGGCGGTTTATGTACCTGCAGATGATTTAACCGATCCGGCTCCGGCAACTACATTTGCTCACCTGGATGCAACAACCGTATTATCTCGTAAAATTGCAGATTTAGGTATCTATCCTGCGGTTGATCCATTGGATTCAACTTCAAGAATTTTGACTCCGTTAATTGTTGGGGATGTGCATTATAAATGTGCTAACCGGGTAAAATTGATTTTACAGCGTTATAAAGAATTGCAGGATATCATTGCAATCCTTGGTTTGGATGAATTGAGCGACGAAGATAAATTAACTGTATCCCGTGCAAGAAGAGTACAGCGTTTCTTATCTCAGCCTTTCCACGTGGCAGAAGCATTCACCGGATTAAAAGGAGTACTTGTTCCCATAGAAGAAACAATTCGTGGATTTAATATGATTATGGATGGTGAAGTAGACGAACTTCCGGAAGCTGCATTCAACTTGGTAGGAACCATTGATGAAGCGATTGAAAAAGGAAAGAAATTATTAGCACAATCAAAAGGATAGTTAAATTTTAGGTTCCATAATTTTTTATTTAAATGTTATGGAAACCGGAAAGTAAAAAACCCGAAATAAGTTTTAAAAGAACGGCTTTATGAATTTAGAAATATTAACACCGGAAAAAAAAATATATAGTGGCGAGGTTTACGGCGTTCAAATGCCAGGAATTAACGGGTCGTTTGAAGTGTTGGAAAAACATGCTCCATTAGTAAGTGCATTGGCTCCCGGGAAAGTGAAAGTTTTAATTGATAAGCAAAACCAGGTTGCTTTTTATGATATTAAAAGTGGGTTTGTTGAAGTCATCAATAACAAGGTAACAGTTCTGGTAGAAGGTGCTACCGCTGTTGAATAATACAACTGGAAAAGCCAGTTAGTCGCTAACCCGTGAAAAAATAACCCCCGACATTTAGTTGGGGGTTTTGTTTTATTTAATTCAGTTGCGGATCTATGGGGAAATTTATAAGTCCTTCAAACTTGCCTCCCAAATGTCTCAAGGAGTCTTTCCAAACTTCATTGATTTTTTTCTGGAATAATAATTTGCGTGTCGCCTTTACCGTAAGCCAGGATTTTTCTATCAATTCAAGATTTAGCTGATCGCTTTCCCAACCAGAATAACCGATAAAGAATTTGATTTTGCCGGGATTGATCGTTTTTGATTTGATCTGTTTTACCAGTATATCAAAATCTCCGCCCCAATAAATCCCTTCCATCACTTTTTGTCCACCCGGTATTTCGTCGGGGTATTGATGTAAAAAATGTAAACTGTTTGTTTGTACAGGTCCTCCAAAATATACAGGCAATTCAAATCCTTCTAAATCCGGAACAAATTCATCGATTGTATTGTCTAATTGCCTGTTCAATACAAAGCCAACACTGCCTGCTTCTTTATGCTCGCATAAAAAAACTACGGTGCGTAAAAAATTGGGATCTTTTAAAAAAGGATCTGCAATCAATAATATTCCTGAATCTGGATTTACCATAGCACCAATGTAATATATTAATTAATAAACATGAAAAAGATGAGCATTATTTTTTATTCTAAGTTTATTTTTTTAAGCTGCATTGTTAAATAAATCCTGTTTTATTTATAGTAGTTTCAAAAAAGTGCTCAACTGTTTAAATTTGCTTCTATTTTTAATCATTATTCCATGCTAATTTTCAGCAATTAATATTATTTGTGAAGAGAACTTTTCCTGTCATTATCGCACTGATTACCCTTTCATTGATTGGCATAATCTATATCCAGGTTTCTTGGATAAAAAACATGTTATTGGTAAAGGAGGAGCAGGTTAAAGATAAATTAGAAAAAGTAACAACATCGGTTGGTGAAGAACTTGCTCAAGTAAAAGGTTTCTATTCTTCCACACCAAACCGGTCTTATCAAAGTATTCAGCCAGATGATTTCAGTTTCGATTATTACCGGCCAGTAACTGTAGGGCAACGTTTCAGTACTTCTGAAATAACAGATAAATTAAAAAAGGCTTTTGCAAATGTAAAATTGGAAAAGCCGAAATTTGAATTTGCGTTGGCTACACTGAACTCCCGTGGAATGCTTGGATATGTGGAAAGACAAACAACAAACTTTGCCAATGCTTATGCGGATACCTTGCACAATTATTCCTGGGTTTATGCATTGATACCACCCAGCGGATCGGCAGCTGAAAACTTAGCACCCGATGAAATCTTAATTGTCGTTGTCCGGGATATTAAAAATATTGTTTTGCAATCTTTAGGGTGGCATATTATTGCGGCCATTCTTTTTTCCCTGATTATTATTTCTGCATTTTACCTGACAGTAAATACCATGTTGAGGCAGAAAAAAAACAGTGAGATAAAGAATGATTTCATAAATAATATGACACATGAGTTTAAAACGCCGCTTGCTACTATATCCTTAGCAGTGGATGCTTTGCGAAATGAAAAAGTGATCAATGACAAAGAGAAAATGGGTTATTTTAGAAATATTATCAAAGAAGAAAATCAACGGATGAATCGGCAGGTTGAAACTATTTTAAGAGCGGCACTGCTGGATAAAAATGAAGTTGATCTTCTACTTAAGCCCATTCATGTACATCAGGTTATTAATGATGTGGTCGATAATTTTACGCTACAACTCAATGATAAAAAGGGGAAAGTACATGTTGATTTAAGTGCATCAAATGATTTGATAGACGCAGATGAAGTTCATTTTTCAAATCTTATCAATAATCTTTTTGATAACTCTGTAAAATACTCAAAAGAAAATGTGCCACCTGACTTAAAGATCAGCACTACAACAAATGAAAAAACTATTTTCATTAAACTGGAAGACAATGGTATCGGGATGACCAAAGAAACATTGAAACGAATTTTCGAAAAATTCTACCGTGTTCATACAGGCAACCTACATAATGTAAAAGGCTTTGGTCTTGGATTGAGTTATGTAAAAACAATGGTGGATGCATTAGGAGGAGAAATAAAAGCAGAAAGCATGTTAGGAAAAGGTTCCACTTTTACTATTGAACTACCATTAAAAAAAACAGCATCCGTTTAATTTTTATTGATCCAAAATAAATTTCCATCTCCATAGCTTAAAAAACGGTAATTGTTCTCCAGTGCAAATTCATAAACATTTTTCCAGTTTGGCCCTATTAGTGCTGCTATCAATAATAATAGAGTGGATTGCGGTTGATGGAAATTTGTGATGATTGCATCCGGTATTTTAACTTTATATCCTGGTGCAATTAATAATTGAGTTTTGGAAAATAATTGATTCATTTCATGTTTTTGCATCCATTGTAATAAAGAATATAATGCATCTTCTTTGCGCACATTGTATGACTCTAATGCATATGCATCCCATTGCATAATGTTTAAAGAGGTAGGGTCAATGTTTGGATCTATTATTGTTTTTACTCCTAACCAGTAAAGACTTTCCAGCGTTCTGATAGAAGTGGTACCTACGGTGATGATTGGTTTGTCAAAATTATCAATCAGGTTTTGAATAAAAATCCGGCTCACCTGAATAAACTCTGCATGCATATCATGATCTTCCAGTTTCTCCGCTTTAACTGGCTTAAAAGTTCCTGCACCAACATGTAGCGTTACAAAATTAGAACTGATATTTTTTTGTTTCAGTTTCTCAAATATTTCATCGGTGAAATGCAAGCCGGCGGTAGGTGCTGCAACCGAGCCATCATGATGGGCATAGATTGTTTGATATCTTTTTGTATCCGATTCTTCTACTTTTCTTTTTATATATGGAGGAAGGGGAATTAATCCGGCAAGGTGAAGGATCTCTGCAAAACAATATTCATTATTATCCCAACTGAGTTCAATCTGAAAACTATCTGCAGTCCTTTCAATGAATGAAGCTTTTACAATTATTGTCGAGTCCTCTAATTGAATTTGTTTTTCCAAAATCATTCCTTGATTCCATTTTGATGCACCACCAATCAAGCATTTCCATAGTACAATACCTTTTTGCAACATGGCTGTTGTAATATCGGGATAAATGGATGCAGGTTCCAAACAAAAAATTTCAATAACCCCGCCGGTTGGTTTTTGAAAAAGTAAACGAGCTTCTACAACCTTCGTGTCATTAAAAATTAGGAAAGAATTTTCGGGAATATGTGCATCTAAATTTCGATAAATGGATTCAACAATTTCTCCGTTTTTGTAAATGAGTAATTTGGACGAATCCCTTTCTGCCAATGGGTAATTTGCAATAAATTGTTCGGGAAGATGATAACTATAGTCAGTTATCGACATGTTTTTGGGGTGCATATATTTACGGCTAACTGCCGTTTTTTAAATGAACTGCAAATGTAGGTTCGTTTTGCATCTTACATAAAAAAAGGAGAGAATGAATTATAAAAAGATCGGGTTTTTTAGACTATCCACAAGTTATACCAGCTTTTCCACACACAATTAACCAGTTTTTCAAAAACATACTGTTATATCCTTAGTGGATGGGGCTTATGTGGTTCTACAAATTGTGGAAAAATTAAAAAAACAAAATTTTGATTAGAAAGTGGGAAAAAGTGTTATTTTGTGTTAATTATTTAGAGCAATTAACACAAAGTATTGATAATGATTGGATTTCTGGGAGAATACGAATCAACTTTAGACGCCAAAGGGCGTTTTCTTCTACCGGCAGGCTTTAAGAAGCAATTGTCGGAAGGGGAAGTTGGTGAATTCGTAATAAACCGGGGATTTGAAAAATGCCTGAGTCTTTATCCGGTAAAAAGTTGGAAGCCACTTTATGACGATATAAGCAAATTAAATGAATTTGACCCGAAAGTCAGGGAGTTCCGTCGTACGTTTTTGAATGGAGCAACCAAGGTTGACCTGGATTCGGCCGGAAGAATACTTGTTCCACCGGGATTGAAGAGTCATGCGGGACTGGAAAAAAATATTGTATTAGTAGCAGCGGTTAATAAGATTGAAATATGGGATCAGGAAAAATATCAACAGTTCTTTGAATCATTCTCGCCGGAAGCATTTAGCGATTTAGCTAAAGAAGTGATGGCTAAGGATAATGATAAGTTGAAAAATGGGATGACGGATTAGTATGGGCAAGCAGAAAAAAATATCTGGGAAAAATCATTCGAATGAAAAATCCGGAAATACATCAGGCACCGGTTATCATGTGCCGGTTTTGCTTCATGAAGTGATGGATGCGTTGAACATAAAACCCGATGGAATTTATGTCGATTGCACATTTGGCGGAGGAGGTCATTCAAAAAAAATTCTGGAAAATTTGAATGAACATGGAAAGCTCATTGCTTTTGATCAGGATGAAGATGCTCGTAAAAATTTACCGGAAGATTCAAGGATCATTTTTGTACCTCAGAATTTCAGGCATCTTAAAAGGTTTCTTCGCCTTTATCGCATTAAGGCAATTGATGGTATCATGGCGGATCTGGGAGTAAGTAGTCACCAGTTTGACGAAGCCGAACGTGGGTTTTCAATCCGTTTCAGTGCCGATCTGGATATGCGAATGGATCAGCGATTGACTTTGACAGCAGCAGACGTATTGAATACTTATACAGAACAAAAATTACACAAGTTATTTGAGCAGTACGGCGAAGTGACCAATTCAAAAACGTTGGCAAGAACAATAGTTACAGCAAGATCATTGGTGCCATTTAAAACGATTGATGATTTAAAAAATGCATTAAGTGCTATCGTAAAAGGGAATCCAAATAAGTATTTCGCACAGGTTTTCCAAGCATTAAGAATTGAAATCAATGATGAGTTAGGTGTGTTAAAGGAATTGCTTGATCAAATTCCTGAAGTTTTAAAACCAGGAGGCCGGGTAGCCATCTTAACGTTCCATTCATTGGAAGATCGGATCGTTAAGAATTTTTTCAGAAACGGTTCTTTTGATTTGGTGGACGAAAATCCTTTTGAGAATACCGTGAAAAAAAACGACTTAAAAATAATTACGAAAAAACCAATCACAGCAACAGCAGATGAAATAAGACAGAATTCGAGATCGAGAAGTGCAAAATTGCGGGTTGCAGAAAAAATAGAAAATTAAAAACCAATATAACTGAAAGTTCGAATATCCTTTGTTTAAACCCTTTTGATTGAAGTATGCAGAAACAACATTTTAGATATGGCCGAAAACCAGATTGACAAATTGTGAAGAGCAGAAAAAAATTAAGAATTAAAAACCAATATAACTGAAAGTTCGAATATCCAATGTTTAACCCTTTTGATTAAAGTATGCAGGAACAAGAGCCAATAAAAGAAAAAGAACAGCTTTTCAAATGGAAACGTTGGTTAAACTACCAGTCCATTGTAAGGCAGATTCCCTATTTTTTATTTCTGGCATTACTGGCGGTGTTTTATATATATAATGGTCATCGAGCAGATAAGATGATCCGAAGTATTAATAAAACTGCTAACGAGGTAAAAGAGTTGAAGTATGAATACAAGTCGGTAAAAAGCGAAGTCATGTTTCGCAGCAAGCAAAGCGAATTAGTGAAAGCAGTTGAGCCACTTGGATTGAAAGAAATGAATGAATCGCCTTTTGTATTAAATGCAAAAGTAGAATCAAATTAAAAAGGGTTTAAAAAAAGAGAGTCAACATTTCTTCAACAATAGAAGAAAATTGACTGAAAAAAATGGAAATTAAGAAAGACATATTGTGGAGAGTGTACCTGTGTTATTTGGGTATTGTTGTAATTAGTTTTCTGATTATTGGACGTGCATTTTATATACAGGGAGTACAGGGTAGCTATTGGCGTAGCATGTCGGATAGTCTGCATCAGCGTATTGTTCCTTTGGATGCGGAAAGAGGAACCGTTTACAGCGAAGATGGAGAGATGCTCAGTACCTCAATTCCATTTTTTAATTTATATATTGATTTTGCCGCAGATGGATTGCGTGAAAAAAATGGAAAAACGTTTTTATGATAATATCGATTCTTTCAGTATTGCCCTTTCTGGATTTTTTAAAGACAGGTCTGTAAGCGAATACAAACAGGACCTGCAAATTGCATATAAAAACAAGGTGCGATATTATTTACTGAGGAAAAATCTTTCATTCGATCAATACAA
>JAYWEL010000135.1:0-10434 GCA_043779285.1 Chitinophagaceae bacterium
ATAAATTTGATGCCATAAAATTTGCTCAGCATATATCCGGCCACCTGCGTAATGACCAACACAACCTTATAATCCAGTCCAAATAATGTATGCCCTGAAAATGAAGCCACATTAAATGCCTTGCGAAAACTGAATATGCAGGTATAGGCTGCAAAACTTACAACAGCTGCAAAAACGGCTACGGCAACCGGTCTGTTCTTCATTACTAATTGCGTCATTATTTAAATTATCAATGAATGTAAAGAAGGTTTGGCACAGAATGATTTTATGAGAAAATTATTTTTGATTTACAATGAATGAATCACAAAAAAAATCCACCGGCTAATTGGATGGATTTTATTTGAAAATTTTATTGAAGTTATAACTGATTAATAAATCTTGTCCAACCACTCCACCAGTTATCATTAACATTAACTGCTCCCTGATAAGTAACAATCTGAAATCCTGTTAACTTGGAATGACTGAATGAAGCTCCATGTAGTAATGCAGAATTGCTTTTAGGAGATGGATCAAAACCGGTATATTCAAATGGTTGATTCAACATTAATTCGTTATTGCTATTCATTATCCGGTTAGATCTTACCGGATTCATAAACCAATTATTGATATTAAAACTGCTACCGCTATTAGTTTTCAATGCTGATGGGCAACCGGCAATAATGGTATTGCGTATTTCCAGATCGTCATTCGTTGCACTGTTTTCAGAAGCTGGTCCATCAATAAGAATTCCTGCACCAGCAGCTGGCCAGCCCATAATTACAGAATTAAAAATACTTAATCGACTATTGCGTCGAATATGTGCACCACGTCTGAAAGCTGCTGCTATATTAGTTGTTGGAGTAAACATCGGCCCGATAAGTGTAACATTGCTAAATACCGGTGCAGTAAATGGTGCCGTTGAAGTACCACTGCCATCATTATCACTTTCAAAACCATTGGATGCCCCACCCGGTGTAGCATCTGCAATGGATGTATCCCGGATGGCAATGGCAAATTGAATGTTTCCTCTAAAGCCTGCATCGGTATCGAAATCATCATCCAGATTCCTGTAAGAGATCAGGTGTTTGCAATTTACAGTTCCTCCAAACCATTCAAATGCATCATCATTACTATACAAAACCTGAATATAATCTATCATAGTACCACGTCCTACTGAACCAAACGTCATTCCATTGATTTCCTTATCCGGTTGAAAAGGGTATCCCCCAAATTCAATGCGTACATATTTCATGATACCCGAATTATCATTGTCATCATTCCCACCATGTAATCCGTCTCCCTGTGCATTATTGATACCGCCTTCAATTTCCATCACACCCGGAACACCGTTATAGGAACCGTTATTGGTTGCTTTTCCCAAAAGAATAACGCCACCCCAATCACCAATTCTTTTCTGGCCCTCCGGAGCACTGGACGTAAACACGATTGGTTGAGTTCTTGACCCTTCTGCAAAAATCTTAGCACCTCTTTTAATAATCAATGAGCTGTTTGTTCCTTTGGCTCCCTGAATAATTACACCCGGTTGAATGGTTATTGAAAACCCGGATTCAATATAAACAAGTCCGTTCATGGTATAGACGTTTCCGGTTGTAAGAACAAGATTTTTTTTGATAACTCCGGTAAGAACAAAATCACTGTTTGATGAAACAAAATCTGTTTCTACATATATTTTTTTGCAGGAAATCATCGAAGTGATGGTCAGTGCGACTATTAGTATTTTTTTTATATTTAGTAGTTCCATTTTTATTTTTTGAATTTATTTTTTGAATTTATTTTTTGAATTTATAGCTGAATGAAAGGCTGATATTGGTTCCCGAATTATATCTGCGGAAAAGAAAATCTTTATTGCTGTTGAACCGTCCATTCTTATCAACATCCTGATAAAAATCAGCTTTGGCATTCAACAGATCATTTGCAGATAATTTTAATTCGCCTTTACCCTTCAAAATCTGATGATTAATCTGCAAATCAAATAACGGACGTGGAGCTTCATACACATCCGGAAATTCTTCACTTCCTACAAAGTATATTCTACGTCCCACCTGATTAAAAACCAGGCTTAACGTAGTATTAGATTTTTCATGATCGTATTGCAATCCAAAATTCATCACATACGGGCTCTGACCCTGCATAGGCCTGTTATCCAGTTTTGTATTCGGATCAATTTTTTTCATATTCACTTCATTATTGATAAATGCCAGATTTCCGTTTAGTGTAAAGTTTTTTAGCAGGTCAACGAAATCCATTTTTTTACGGAAATCAAATTCTATCCCATAAGCAACAGCATCCGGTGCATTATTATAATTGACGGTGAATGTAGCCGGACCACTTTGAAAAAGAAATGGCTCAATCGGATTGGAGAAATGCTTGAAGAAACCACCAACTGTAATTAACTCGCCGGCCCTTGGATAAATTTCATAACGAAGATCCAGGTTGGTCACTTTTGTTCTTTTCAGATTTTCATTTCCTTTGACAGAGGCCACCAATTCGAAGTCATAGAATTCGAAAGGCGACAACTCACGAAACTCAGGTCTGACAAGAGTTTGAGAAGCTCCAAAACGGATATTGGTACTATTCGTTTTCTTATAGGTTAAGTTAACCGATGGTAGAAAATCGGTGATTTTAGTATGTATCGTTACCGGTTGATTACTCGAGTTACTGCCACTTAAACGCTGTTGAAATCCTTCCATCCGCAATCCCCATACTGCCCGAAACTTATCACTGAACGAATTATCCATTTGTACAAATGCTGCATGCAATTGTCCCGTTGCGAGATAATCGAAGTTGCGGTTGTTTATTTCATCATACTTAAATTTTCCAGATTCAAAATTTGCAGGTGCAAAAATCAGATTTGTTGGTAGTTTCAACAACGATGCATCTGCACCATACTGTGTAACACCAACCGGTCTTGATGCAAAACCCCGGTCTTTATACTGGTACATATAACCGGTTTTAAAAGTCTGTTTCTGATTCAACCAATTGAAAGATTTAGAAACCGATCCGGCGCCACCATATATATAATCCATCAGATCGCTGTAGAAGCGGGTACCCGAAGCCAGTGATGGCAATCCATTTTGAATGGCGGCTATAAATTCAGTATCGGATGAACCGATTGGTTTTACATATGACAAACGTCTTAAATCAGGAGTGCTCTGATAAAGGCTGGTAAAGCTTCCGGTCCAGTTAATCTTGATATCAGATTTACGAATGAAATGATCGGCACCAAATTGGGTTGTATAATACATATTCGATTTGAAGGACATTTCCTGAGAACGGGTTTCATTACCCGCATCCGGATTTATTCCATTTCGGAGTAATGTATTATCTGAGCTATTAATGCTAAATGTATTTTTCCAGGAAAATTTATTATTACTGTTTAATTGATAAGAGATATTTCCAATTGCACCAATCAAAACTTCCTGATTGTATTTATGATCATCGAACTGCTGAATAATTTGTCCTGCATCGTCCTGAAATTTGCGAATCTGGTTTATAGTTCGGTTGCTTTTATTATACGTTAATGAATAAATCGCTCCCAATTTTTTACTTCCATTACCCCGGTTTACAAAACCACCATTCAATTGAAAAGATGCATTCGGCAAACCCGTAGTGTTATTAACTGACCAATTGTTGGAAAAAAGTTTTGATAAAGCATATTTATCCCGATCGTCCAATGGAATAAATTTTCCCCTCACTATTGGGAAAGCATTTGGCAGAGCCCTTGTGCCATCATCAATTCCTAACCAATCGAACTTTCCACCCTGGTATGTATAAAAAGGTTTTCCGGTTGTTTGCGTATTTATTCCGGTTCCGGCAGAAATTGAAAGGAAATTTTTGGAAGGAATGTCTTTGGTTGTTAGCTGAACCAATCCACCGGAAAACTCGGCAGGTAATTCAGGAATGGCAGTTTTGTTTACAATAATATTTTCAATCACTGATGACGGGAAAATATCATAGCTGAATGTTTTTCGGTCTGCTTCGGTACTGCTCATCAAATAACCATTCACCATGGTTTGATTATAGCGGTCGGCCAGTCCTCGTACCACCAGGTATTTTCCATCTTGTAAACTGATACCTGATACTCTTTTTAAAACATCTCCGGTATTTCTATCCGGTGATTTGCTGATGGCTTCGGCCGAAACAACCTGTGCTACAGCAGATGTGTTTTTCTGATACTGTATTAATGCATTGATGGTTTCCTTACGGGCAGAAGATTTTATAACTACGGCCTCTAATTTGTTTTGTGAAGATTCTTCGAGAAAAATATGGATGTTAGTTGTTTTATTTGCGAACAATTCCACGTTCGAAATTTCTTTGGTATTATACCCAATGGAAGAAATCATCAGTGTATAATTTCTTCCAGCATCTAAATTTAGCTGAAAAGATCCATCCGTACCGGTAGATGTACCTCCAGCTGTATTCATCAAAATGACAGATGCACCAACAATGGATTCATTTTTTTGGTTAAAGACTTTTCCGGAGATTGTCCCTGTTTGTGCATTTGAAAAAATGAAAAAGAGGAGACTGAATGTAAGGCTTGCTGTTTTTGTAAAAATCGATTTCGAGTTCATGCTGCAAAGGAACAACCCCAATGTTACCTCAGCGTATCCTCCTTGTTAAGTTATAATTATCCTTATGTTATCTGAATGTTACGGCTTAAAAATTCATCTGTGCCTGTAAGCGCAGAAGACTTCCTTTCTGCAAATTTTCTTTTTCCCTGCTGTCTTCAAATCGCCTGTTGGAGATAGTGTACATGGTAACAAATTCCAAGTTTTTATTTGGCTGCCATTCTACCCCAATTTCAAATTCATTGACCCGATAACTTCTTGCATCAAACTCGTGTTTTTTTCCTCCATCATAATATGATAGCCGGCTAAATGGAATAAGTACCTGCTCTTTATATTTAGTCATATATGATGCAGTCAAATATCCTCCTTTCAGTTTTCGCTCTATAATACTGTTCGTTTTTTTATCATACTCCGGGCCAGTACCAACATTATATTCAGCCAGGATTCCAAAAGGTTTTGGGTAAAGTACAAAGCTGGCAGCAACCCGTTGGTCTAAATATTCAAAGCCGGGCAACCCTTTTACATTGGTACCACGTTGATCTGTGGATACAACATATTTACCGGTATATGCCTGTATACCTGGTTCAATAATTTGATTATTTATTTGAAATGGATAACTTATTCTGGCTACAACATGGCGGTTTTCATTTTGTTCCGGCCTATTAGCCGTTTGACCGTTAAAAACGCCAAATCCAAAAACACCGTAATCTCCTGAGCCTTTATATCCATCTCTTACTAAACTGGCAAACATTTCCCTGGTTTTTTCAGGTGCCCAATAAAAAATCGCACCAATATCACGTTCATTAGTCAGCGCACTGTTTAATGCATCATTCCGATCTAAAGGCAATCGGTTTTGACTGGATTGCATATTCTCAAATCCAAATGGAATTTTACTTTGCCCGAACCTGATACGGAATTCTTTCTTTTTATCTAAAGACACATCAAAATAAGCATCTCTAAGTTGGCCAAAATTTAAACCTGAAGTGGAGGCAGCAGATGCAAAATCGGGTTGTATATATAAAAAACCCGGTCAGAGATATTACCACTGAAAATTATACGCATCCGTCTTATAAATAAACCACCATTTCCACCCCATGACCTGTCACATTGCTCGCATTGCAAATCCGGGTTCGTTTCAAATAATTTATTGTAACGTACCTGGGCATATCCCCTGATAGAGAAATTTTCGTACCAGGGTTTTGAAACCTGTTTTGGCTTTATAGTGTCCGTTATATTATTTGCATTAGAATCAGAAGCCAACAAAATAAAAAATACTAATACGAAAATGCAGGATTTCAATATTTGCTTCATAATGTTGGTTTGGGTGCAAAAGTAACAGGCTTCAAAACAGGTCAATGTTAAGAAATTATTACCATAATGGTTAAAGCAGGTATGCTCAATCATATTTATAACCTTTACAAAAATTCTTAATTATGGGCTTTAATTCCTTTCTAAAAATATTTCAACCAAAAGACAGGGTATTCTTTGAATTGTTTGAAAAAGTGGCTGACAATGTAGCGCTAATGAGCAATAAATTAAGGGAATTAGTAGCCGAACCAGATTATGATAAAAGAGCTGCAATTATCAGTCAGATTGAACACCTGGAACATGAAAATGATACCCATACTCATCGAATTTTCACTGAATTAGGTCTGAACTTTATTACCCCTTTTGATAGAGAAGACATTCACTATCTGGCATCTGCCCTTGATGATATTGCAGATTACATTTATGCTTCTGCAAAAAAAATCAATTTCTATAGAGTAAATCCCAATGATATGGGTATTCAGAAATTAGCTGAGTTAATCGAATTAAGCTCAACTCAGGTTCGAATTGCAGTGTTGGAATTACGCAATTTGAAGAATATGCGATTGATTACGGAAGCGCTGGTAAAAATTAACAGCATCGAAAATCAGGCAGATGATGTATTTGATATGAGTATTGAAAGATTGTTTGCCACAGAACCGGATGCAAAAGAAGTGATTAAGAAAAGAGAAATTTACCAGGTTATGGAAATAGCTACCGATAAATGTGAAGATGCCAGCAATGTCATTGAGTCGATCATCATTAAGTATTCTTAATTTTTCATGAACAATTGATTGTGGGTCAAATAATATTCGAGTACTCATCTCACCATCATTTAAGCAAATAATATTTTATGATCAGTTTCCTGGTAATTGTAATAGCCCTTGTTTTAGTTTTTGATTTCATTAATGGTTTCCATGACGCAGCCAATTCAATTGCAACGATTGTTTCTACAAAAGTGCTGACTCCCTTTCAGGCTGTTGTTTGGGCTGCTTTTTTTAATTTTATAGCCCTTTTTATTTTCACTGATTTTAACGTGGCTACAACCATATCGAAAACTGTTCATCAGGAATTTATTACGCTGCCGTTGATTTTTTCGGGAATCATTGCAGCAATTGCATGGAATCTTCTCACCTGGTGGTTTGGTATTCCTTCATCCTCTTCACATACACTTATAGGTGGTTTTTCCGGAGCGGCAATTGCAGCGGCCGGTTTTAGTTCAGTCAATTCTGCCGTAATATTAAAAACAGCCAGTTTTATCATTATCGCTCCTCTTGTGGGTATGGTTATGGCGTTGTTAATGTCACTTTGGTTTCTTAACTCATTCAGAAAAAACTTTGTACCAAAATTTTTATCAATTATTGTACTTTCTTTGGTTGGTTTTTTTCTTTACAAAAACCTGGAGTTTGATGCAACAAAATTAAAATCAAACTACGATTCTTATTACCTGAATGTGATTTTTTACTCCAAAAATTTCAAATGGATACTTTTGGCATTCATAATATCAGCCATGGCAATTTTTACTTTTTACCTGAACACCCTGAATACAAAAAGCTCAAACAAATGGTTTAGGAAATTACAATTGTTATCATCTGCCGCATTTAGTATTGGCCATGGAGGAAATGATGCGCAAAAAGCCATGGGTATAATAGCCGCAGCAATGATAGCTGCTGGTCAAATTCAAAGTGTTGAAAGTATGCCATTCTGGGTTCCATTATCCTGTCACTTAGCGATTGCTTTAGGTACTTTAAGCGGTGGATGGAGAATTGTGAAAACAATGGGAACCAAAATCACCAAAGTGACTCCATTTGAAGGTGTTGCTGCTGAAACAGCCGGTGCTATTACTTTATTTGTAACAGAAGCTTTAAAGATTCCGGTGAGTACTACGCATACAATTACCGGTTCTATTATCGGTGTTGGTGCTACCAAACGCCTGTCAGCTGTACGTTGGGGAGTTACGGTAAACCTTTTATGGGCATGGATTCTTACAATTCCTGTGAGTGCTTTATTAGCTGCAGGCGTGTATTCAATTGTTAAATTATTTTTCTAACCCAATCTCTTTTCTTTTTTCCCGATTTTTGCCTGAAATAGTTTTTCATGGAAAAAATTTTAGTAACCGGCGGAGCCGGATATATAGGATCGCATACCTTAATTGATTTAATCAATCATGGGTATGATATTATATCTGTAGATAATCATTCCAGATCAAATCCGGTTATTTTGGAAGCTGTTGAAAAAATCACCGGACAGAAAATAAAAAATTACCATGTAGACCTTTGCAATTTCGATGACAGCTTTGCTATTTTTCAGGAAAACCCGGATATTATTGGTGTAATACATTTTGCAGCATTCAAATCCGTCGGCGAATCGGTTGAAAATCCGTTGATGTATTTCGAAAATAATTTAACCTCCCTCATCAACTTATTAAAATGCATGAAGGAATTTTCTATTCCATGGTTTGTGTTTTCTTCTTCCTGTACTGTTTATGGCAATCCGGATGAATCAATGGTCACCGAAATCACTACTCCTAAACCGGCAGAATCTCCTTATGGTTATACCAAACAAATGGGCGAACAAATAGTGAATGAATTTTCGAAAACAACTAAAACAGCCTGTATTTTACTACGTTATTTCAATCCGGTTGGTGCACATCCAAGTAATTTAATTGGCGAACTTCCAATTGGGAAACCACAGAACCTGATTCCTGCCATTACCCAAACGGCTATTGGAAAAATGCCCATGATGTTGGTGCATGGTAGCGACTATCCTACCCGTGACGGTTCTTGTGTTAGAGATTATGTGCATGTGTGCGACATTGCACATGCACATACATTAGCATTAAAATTCCTGAAAGAAAATAAATTTCGCCGATCAAGTGAAATATTCAACCTGGGTACCGGAAAAGGCGTAACTGTTTTGGAAGCTATTCATGCTTTTGAAAAAGTAAGTAACAAAAAATTGAATTATCAAATTGGACCAAGAAGACCTGGTGATGTAGTTTCCATTTATGCCAATAATGAACGTGCAAAAAATGAGTTGGGCTGGGAACCCAAATTCTCTCTGGAAGACATGCTTTTAACGGCATGGAAATGGGAACAATATTTAAAAACCGACGAATCGATATTTATTGGCAAACCCGGGGAACTTAATTAATAGCAAATTGGTAAATAGGAATTAGAAAAATATTTTTTACAAGATTCATGGACCCAGTAAATTTTAAAGAAATAAAAATTTTCATACTTGCATAAGAACAGGTAAAGAATGTATTTGAACAATAGTCTTGCTAAATATTTGCAGCGCTTTTAAGATTTAAGTTTTTTCAATTGCTAATTGTTTATTGCCAATTTCTTTCTAACCCTTAGTTTTGCGCAGCCCCTCAAAAAAAACATATGCTTAAAAATATTCAGCCTACAGGACAGAAAGATACCCGAAGCGGATTTGGTGATGGAATAGTGGAAGCAGCACGAAAAAATCCGAATATAGTTGCGCTTACAGCCGATTTGGCCGGCTCCTTAAAACTGCAACAGTTTATGAAAGAGTTTCCGGAAAGGTTTATTCAGTGCGGAATATCTGAAGCCAACATGATGGGGGTTGCAGCCGGATTGACTATCGGAGGTAAAATACCTTATACTACCACTTTTGCAAATTTTTCTACCGGAAGAGTTTACGATCAAATCCGTCAAAGCATTGCTTACAGTGGTAAAAATGTAAAAATATGTGCTTCACATGCCGGATTAACTTTGGGTGAAGATGGAGCTACTCACCAAATTTTAGAAGATATTGGTTTAATGAAAATGCTACCAGGCATGACCGTTGTAGTGCCTTGTGATTATAGCCAAACAAAAGCGGCAACGATGGCCATCGCCGACTTGGAAGGCCCGGTTTATTTACGATTCGGCCGACCGGTTTGGCCAATCTTTACAAATACAGAAGATTTCGTTTTGGGCAAAGCCCAGGTTTTTTCTGAAGGAACAGATATAAGCATTTTTGCCTGTGGACATATGGTATGGAATGCAATTCAGGCCGGAGTCATATTACAGGAAAAAGGAATCAGTGTAGAGGTCATCAACATACATACAATCAAACCAATTGATGAAGAAGCCATCATTAAATCATTACGTAAAACACGGTGTGCTGTAACTGCAGAAGAACATAATATTATCGGTGGGTTAGGTGATGCTGTAGCTCAAATAGCTGCAAGACATATTCCTACTCCAATTGAATATGTAGGCACTAAAGATACCTTTGGAGAAAGTGGTACTCCCATGGAATTATTAAAAAAATATGGGTTGGATATACCCGATATTGTTGCAGCTGCAGAAAAAGCCATGAGTCGTAAAACAATCGGATAAAATAATTTTTTTTATTTTTAAGCAGCTTCTATCATAAATTGAGCCTGCTTTTTTATTTTTAGCTTGTTTAGATTGAATATCTTTCCAAAAGAAAAGCTATTATCTCTAAACTAATACCATCTTGATTTACTAAATAGTCCAACGCCCGCCTGACCGAACGGGCAGGGACTATGTGTAAATCTTAGATGGTATTATACCGCAGAAAAGCG
>JAYWEL010000136.1:0-10432 GCA_043779285.1 Chitinophagaceae bacterium
GTTAATAAATCAGCTGCTTCAATATCTGTAGCCATATCAGCTAGTTTAAATGCAATTGCCTGAAAACTTGAAATAGGTTTATCAAACTGATATCGCTCCTGTGAATATTTCAAAGCGGCTTCATACGCTCCTTTTGCAATGCCTAAAGAAAGTGAAGCAATGGAAATTCTTCCTCCATCTAATATTTTTAATGACTGCTTAAACCCTGCACCCACATCTCCCATACGGTTAGCATCCGGAATGCGGCAATTATCAAAGATCATTTCGGCGGTTTCACTTGCTCGCATCCCCAATTTATTTTCTTTCTTGCCCGCACTGAATCCGGCTGTTCCTCTTTCTACAATAAATGCTGTAGCATTATTTTTCGATCTCGGTTCACCCGTTCTGCAAATCACAACAGCCACATCACCACTTTTACCATGTGTGATCCAGCTTTTGGTTCCATTTAAAACCCATACGTCTCCGTCTTTTACAGCTGTAGTTTGCATATTCCCTGCATCACTACCGGTATTGGGCTCCGTCAAACCCCATGCACCAATCCATTCTGCTGTAGCCAGTTTCGGCAGGTATTTTTTCTTTTGCTCTTCGTTTCCAAAACTTAAAATATGTCCGGTGCATAAGGAGTTATGTGCAGCAACACTCAAACCAATCGATCCGCAAACTTTTGATATTTCTTCAATGATTGTTTTATACTCAAAATAGCCTAATCCTGCTCCTCCATATTCTTCCGGAACCAAAACTCCCATCATGCCCAGTTTTCCTAATTCTTTAAAAACATGAACCGGAAACTCCTGGGATTCATCCCATTCCATCACAAATGGTTTTATATGCTGGTTTGCAAAATCACGGGCCGTTTGTGCTACCTGTTGGTTCAGTTCTGAGTTTTGAAAATTCATCTGTTCAATTATTTGATTTAAAATATTTCAAGGCCTTGAAAGCATGCAAAGTAACAGAAATTATTTCGAATACTAACAGTTGTTAGCTATTGAATTGGATGGAATTAAAAATTTAGGATCAGGCCATCATAAGAAAGATGAATTCCCGATGGCAGTTCTTTTTCAACATCATTATGCAAACCCAACTGATGGGAGATATGTGTGAAATATGCTTTGGGTATATTCAATTCTTCGACCATTTCAATGGCCTCTCCTAAACTGAAATGAGAAATATGTTTTTGTTTTCTCAAAGCATTTAAGATCATCGCTTCACTGCCTTTTATTTTTTCTTTTTCCTTTTCATCAATTCTATTTGCATCTGTGATGTAAGTAAACTTGCCAAAACGAAAGCCCAGAACAGGCATACGATGATGCCAAACCAATATTGGTTTTACCGGAATATCGCCGATCATAAATTCATTTTCCTCAATCAAGTTCAGGTTTATTTCCGGCACACCCGGATATTTTACATCTGAAAATGCATAGGCAAACTCTCGTTTGATGGCTTCGGTGGTTTGCTCGTTCGCAAAAATATCAATTGGTTTTTGTTGCGAGAAATTGAAGGATCGTACATCATCCAGTCCGGCGATATGATCTTTGTGATGGTGAGTAAACAATACTGCATCCAGTTTTTTTACTTTCAACCGAAGCATCTGATACCTGAAATCGGGAGAAGTATCAACAACGAACGAAGTGTTGGCCGACTCTACCAAAATACTGCTGCGTAAGCGTTTGTCCTTTTCATTGGTTGAAGAACAAACTATACAATCACAGGTAATCATTGGAACACCGCTGCTGGTGCCGCTACCTAATACCGTTATTTTGATCGATGGATAACTCACCCTGTAAAAATAAACCTGTTGAATGAAATGAAGAATATATTATTCGTTGGTTTCTTGTTCTTCTTTGTTTGTAAGTATTGAATGGAATAATTTTTTGCTTTCTGCTGACAGAATTTCCGCGTCTATTTTCAATGTAGAAATCAAATCAATCATGGTATATACCCGTCCTTCAACTGTAAGAAATTTATTCAAAACAACCACTTTTTTTTCTTCGAGAATACAATAGCCACTCTGAAAAGTTCCTTTTTCATAACGGATTACATAGCCACATTCTTCGGCTATCTTTTCTATCTTATCCAATGTGGTTTGATTATACTTCATTTTAATTCTTCCTGATTGGGTGCAATGAGGGTTGGCAAAAATATAGTTCCTGAATTTAAGAATAAGAAAATCATGTGAATGATTTTTCCACAATCACTCCCCTTTAACCATATCAATTTACTTTACTCTCCATTTTTATTATGGGAATGATCATTTCTTCGAGGCTTACACCTCCATGTTGAAACGTATTTCGATAATAGTTTACGTAATGATTATAATTGGTTGGATAACATAAAAAACCATCTTCTTTTGCAAATATGTAGGAAGAATTTATTGCCGGTGATGGTAATCCTACTTCCTTTGGATTTCGAAATGCTAATACATCCTTCTCTTCATAATTTAAATTCCGCCCATGCTTATAGCGAAGATTTGAAGTAGTTTGCTTATCCCCAATAACCTTGTAGGGAGAATTTACACGGATCGTTCCATGATCGGATGCCAGGATGACTTTAATTTTTTTATCCGCAATTTTTTTCAATGCCTGATTCAATGGAGAATGTTCGAACCAGGATGCGGTAATACTCCGATAACTCATTTCATCACTGGCCAGTTCTTTCAAAATATCCATCTCGGTTCTGGCATGACTCATCATATCAACAAAATTGTAAACAATCACATTCAAATCATTCTCCAACAAATTATGAATATTATTGACCAGTTCCAGTCCGGCAAGATTATAGGATACTTTGGTATAAGAAACCCGGAGATCAGGTCTTCCTTCCCTTTTTACCTGATCCCTAAAAAACTCTTCTTCATGCATATTTTTTCCACCTTCCTCTTCATCATTCTTCCATTGTGATGGATATCTTTTTTCAATATCTGCAGGCATCATGCCAGCAAAAATAGCGTTGCGGCTATATTGAGTTGCCGTTGGAAGAATACTGTAAAAGCTTTGTTCTTCTAGAATACGGAAATTTTCCGCAAAAATTGGTTCAATGATTTTCCATTGGTCATAGCGCAAATTATCTATGAGGATAAAAAAAACAGGAGTGCCCTTTTCCAGATTTGGAAAAACTTTTTCACGCAATAAATTATGCGACATAACCGGACCATCCTTACTCTTCAACCCAACCCATGATGCATAATTCCGTGAAATGAATTTAAAAAACTCTGTATTTGCTTCACTTTTTTGCGACTTTAAAATTTCGGTCATTTCAGGGCTGTCGGTCTTTTCCATTTCCAGTTCCCAGAAAATTAGTTTTTTATAAATATCCATCCACTCTTGATGATCCGGATTACTGTTCAGAGAAATAAACAGGTTACGAAATTGTTGTTGATAGGCCGATGTTGTTTTCTCGGAAACCAACCGGCGGTTGTCAAGAATTTTTTTCAAGCTCAATAATACCTGGTTGGGATTTACAGGTTTGATCAAATAATCAGAAATCTGACTGCCAATTGCATCATTCATCAGGTTCTCTGTTTCATTTTTAGTAATAAGTACAATCGGCAGGTGTTGTTTTATTTCTTTCACTTTTGCAAGTGTTTCTAATCCGGTGAGGCCGGGCATACTTTCATCAATCAACAATACATCAATCTGATTTTCTTTGATAAAATCTATTGCATCGAAGCCATTGGTCAACGTAAAAACTTCATATCCTTTGTTTTCCAAAAACATTTTTTGTGATTGTAAACTATCAATCTCATCATCCACCCAAAGAATTTTTCCTAATGACATATTTTTATTTTAAATTCAGTAAAGTTGATTTTATAAAAAAACCCAGAAGTAATATCTACAAAAAAAAGCAAACATGGTATACTGTTTTCAAATTTAGCTTTTTAGCCTTAGCTATTGTAGATTTGTCAACTGTTTGAAAGGCTTTAACAAAAATGCAACAGCCATATGCCCACTTTGAGAAAAATAATAAATGATCCGGTTTATGGATTTATAACACTTGACCATCCACTTTTGCTTGATATCATTGCACATCCATACTATCAGCGACTACGGAGAATTTATCAAATGGCATTTGCTAATCTGGTTTACCCTGGTGCTGTACATTCCCGGCTTCATCATTCGCTAGGAGCATACCACTTAATGTGTAATGCCTTAATAGAATTGAAAAGAAAAGGAATAGAAATAACCGCAGAAGAAGAATTAGCTGCCAAGATTGCAATATTGCTGCACGATATTGGTCATGGCCCCTATTCTCATGCATTGGAAAATGAATTATTGAAAGATGTTCATCACGAAACCATTTCAATTCTCATCATTCAAAAACTGAATGAACATTTTAATGGGCAGTTGAAAATGGCCATCGATATTTTCACCAATGTTTACCCCAAAAATTTTTTATACCAATTAGTTTCCGGTCAGCTTGATGTGGACCGCATGGACTATCTGACAAGGGATAGTTTTTTTACCGGCGTATCGGAAGGTGTGATTGGTTACGATCGCATCATAAAAATGCTTACGGTACATGAAGGCAACCTGATGGTAGAAGAAAAAGGAATATACTCTATCGAAAAATTTCTAGTTTCCAGAAGACTGATGTACTGGCAGGTTTATTTACACAAAACTGTTTTAAGTGCAGAAAAAATGCTTGTTAAAATTATCCGGCGGGCCAAAGAGTTAATTAGAAATGGAACTCAGGTAAATGCATCTACCGAAGCACTTGATTATTTCCTTCAACATCAGAATGCCCATTTAAACTTGGAAGATCATTTAGAAAAATTTTGTCGCTTGGACGATACCGATGTAATGAGCACTATTAAAAACTGGAGCATCCACCCCGACAAAGTACTTTCTACACTTTGTACTGCATTGGAAAATCGGGCATTATATAAAGTAAAAATTCAGACAGAAATGTTTGATGAAAATTTAATAGAAAATTATAAAAAAGAAATTTGTTCCAAGCTGAATATCAGTATGCATGAAGCGGCTTATTTTGTTTTTACCGGAGAAGCAGACAATACCACTTATAACACACTGGATGAAAGGATCTCTATTTTATTTAAAGACAATAGTGTAAAAGACATTTCCATGGTTGATAATGCACTTATTCACCAGCATCTTTCCAGCCCTATTAAAAAACATTACTTTTGCCATATGAAAGTATAAGGCTTTAGCGAATTGATTGAACAATAAGCTGCTTTATTCTTATATAATACTGATAAAACATCAAGTACTTATGACATTTACTGCAGTTCAATTATCATTATTGACAGGAGGAAAGGTAGAAGGGGATGCAAATGTTACAGTTGATTCTTTCGGTAAAATTGAAGAAGCAAAAGCGGGTCAATTATCCTTTTTAGCTAACCCGAAATATGAAGACTTCCTATATAGCACCCAAGCCTCCATCCTCATCATACAGGAAGATTTTCAATTAAAAAAACCAGTTAATACTACTTTAATTCGGGTGGAAGATCCATATGCTGCTTTTGCCATTTTATTGGAGAAATATCAAGAAATGACCACCCAAAAAATAACGGGCATTCAACAACCCAGCTTTATTGCTGAAACTGCAAAGCTGGGTGAGAATATTTTTGTAGCTGCATTTGCGTATATCAGTGAAAACGTCCTTATTGGAAATAATACAATTATTCATTCCGGATCATTTATTGGAAGCAATGTAATTATTGGCGACAATTGTGAAATAAATCCGGGTGTCAAAATCTATCACAATTGTCTGATTGGAAACAATGTTATCATTCATGCAGGAACAGTTATTGGAAGTGATGGTTTTGGATTTGCTCCGCAAAATATTGGGTATCATAAAAAAGTACCACAGATTGGAAATGTAATAATTGAAGACTTTGTAGAAATTGGCGCCAATACAACCATTGACCGGGCAACCATGGGTTCAACCATCATCAGATCCGGAACTAAACTGGATAATCTGATTCAGATTGCGCACAATGTAGAAGTGGGTGGAAATACATTTATCGCAGCGCAAGCCGGGGTAAGTGGAAGTACAAAAATTGGTAAAAACTCGATGATTGGCGGACAGGTTGGGGTTGCAGGCCATATTACTCTAGCAGAAGGGTCGAAAGTTGCCGCACAAAGTGGTGTAACCAAGTCTATCAAAAATCCGAACAGTGTTGTCAATGGCACACCGGCAACGAATATCAATAACTCTTTACGAATTCAGGCACATTATAGAAACCTACCGGAAATGGAAAAACGATTAAAAGAGTTGGAGGAATTGGTAAAGCAACTACTCGCTGAAAAAGTATAATTTCTTTCCGCCCAAGTAGAACTAAATAATAAACCCATTTTCATTAAATAAACTAAGCTCAAGTACAATTCTTTCTGAATTGTATCTTTGCTGACTTTAAGAAGAATTATGAGCCCAAATTTCAATCCTGATAAACAGCATACCATTAGTAATGAAGTGAGCATTTCCGGTACCGGCTTACACACCGGCACGTTGGTAACAATGACATTAAAACCAGCCAATCCCGGTTTTGGTATACAGTTTCAGCGAATTGATTTAAAAGACAAACCTGTAATTAAAGCCGATTGCGACCTGGTAACTGATACCAGTAGAGGGACAACACTCGAACAAGGAGAAACGAAAGTCAGTACTGTTGAACATATTTTGGCTGCTCTTGTTGGAATGGGCGTTGACAATGTATTGATTGAAATAAACGGACCTGAAATCCCCATTATAGATGGTAGTTCGCAGCCCTTTATCGAACTGATTGAAGAAGCACTAGTCTTTGAACAGGATGCAGCAAAAGTCTGGTATAGTATTGATGAAAATATTTTTTATTACGATGAAGAAAAAAGGGTTGAACTGGTAGCCATGCCTTCAACAGATTATCAGATTACTACTTTAATTGATTTTAATTCCCAGGTTTTAGGAACCCAACATGCCGGTTTAAAGACAATCCGTGATTTTAAAAAAGAAATTGCGCCTTGTCGTACGTTTTGTTTTTTACATGAACTGGAAATGTTATTGGATAATAACCTGATCAAAGGTGGTGATATTAATAATGCCATTGTTGTTGTTGATAAGCCGGTTACAGACGAAGAAATGGTGCGGTTATCTAAAATCTTCAAAAAAGAAAAAATAGAGATCATGAGTGAAGGTTATTTAAATAACCTTGAACTACGTTTTCCCAACGAACCAGCCCGACATAAACTATTAGACGTTGTCGGTGATTTGGCTTTAATTGGATATCCTATCAAAGCCAGAATCATTGCAAACAGACCTGGCCACAACTCGAATGTAGAGTTTGCCAAAAAAATTAAACAATACATAAAGAAAAATAAACATACCAGAGGCATTCCTACTTATGACCCGAACCAGCCTCCGATTTTTGATCAACAGTATATTGAAAAACAACTTCCTCATCGTTTTCCTTTTTTACTGGTTGATAAAGTAATCGAGTTGAGTGATACACATATTGTAGCCGTAAAGAATGTGACATTCAATGAGTGGTTTTTTCAGGGACATTTTCCCGGAAACCCGGTAATGCCCGGTGTTTTACAGGTTGAAGCCCTGGCACAAACAGGCGGCTTATTAGCCATGAACCTGATGAATGACGGAGAATATGATACCTATTTTCTTAAAATAGATAACTGTAAATTCAAACAAAAAGTGGTTCCCGGCGACACATTACTTTTAAAAATGGAATTGGTGGCCCCCATACGCAGAGGTATTTGCGAAATGAGGGGAACTGTTTATGTTGGTAATAAAGTTTGTGCAGAAGGAGACTTGGTTGCACAAATTGTAAAGAAAAGCTCGTACACTAAATGAATTAAAATAGGTAATAACTAATGATATTTTACCCATTTTCTTATATAGAATATTTCCTTATGCAACATTAAATAAATGGGTAAAAACGGCTAATTTTCTTACATTTGCAAGTACTCAATTTTTAATACATTTTTCCCATAACATATACGATTTATGAGTTTAGAACCGATTGAAGAAAAGCTCGACACAACACAAGGATATGATGCTGATAGTATACAGGTTTTAGAAGGGCTAGATGCTGTTCGTAAACGCCCGGCGATGTATATCGGCGACATTGGCGTGAAAGGATTACACCATCTGGTTTATGAAGTTGTTGATAACTCTATTGACGAGGCTTTAGCAGGTTATTGTAAAAACATTACCGTAACTATTCATGAAGACAATTCAATTCTGGTTACAGATGATGGCCGTGGTATTCCTACAGGTATGCACCTTAAAGAAAAAAGAAGTGCATTGGAAGTTGTAATGACGGTGTTACATGCCGGTGGTAAATTTGATAAAAACACATACAAGGTTTCGGGTGGATTGCATGGTGTGGGTGTAAGTTGTGTGAATGCATTAAGTAAAAAATTAATTGTGCATGTTCATCGTGAAGGAAAAATGTTTGAACAGGAGTATCAGAAAGGTGTTCCTCAATACAGTGTAAGAGAAATTGGCGAAAGTGATAAAACAGGTACTACCGTTCAGTTCTGGCCCGATGACAGCATATTTATTACTACTACATATAACAGAGAAATTCTGGAGGGACGTTTACGTGAATTGTCCTATTTGAATAAAGGAATCATTATTCTTTTAACAGATTTAAGAGAAAAAGATGATGACGGTAACATTTACACTAAAACTTTTTTTAGTGAAGGTGGAATCATTGAGTTTGTTGAAATGCTTGATACAAATGCAGGCAGAAATACACTTATTCCCAATACGCTATATGTAGATGGTCATGATGAAGAGTCAAATGTTGTAGTGGAAGTTGCTCTTAGCTATAACGATAGTTATTCCGAACATATTTATTCTTACGTTAATAATATTAATACCATTGAAGGCGGAACACACGTTACTGGTTTCAGACGTGCATTGACAAGAGTATTTAAAAGCTATGGTGACAGGGAAAATCTTTTTGAAAAAGCAAAAGTTTCTATTGAAGGAGATGATTTCCGGGAAGGTTTAAGTGCCATTATTTCGGTAAAAGTTCCTGAACCACAGTTTGAAGGTCAAACGAAAACCAAGCTTGGGAATAATGAAGTAATGGGTGTCGTTGATAGTACGGTTTCCCGAGCACTTACGGCCTATCTGGAAGAAAATCCACGTGAAGCCAAAACAATTATCAATAAAGTAATTCTTGCCGCACAAGCCAGAGCAGCTGCCCGTAAGGCCCGTGAAATGGTTCAGCGTAAAAGCGTTTTGAGTGGTGGTGGTTTACCTGGCAAACTAGCGGACTGTTCAGAAAGGGATCCTGAAAAATGTGAACTATATCTGGTGGAGGGAGATTCGGCAGGTGGAACGGCTAAGCAAGGTCGTGATAGAAATTACCAGGCTATTCTGCCACTAAGGGGTAAAATTCTAAACGTAGAAAAAGCCATGGAACACCGGATCTATGAAAATGAGGAGATCCGAAATATTTATACTGCACTTGGTTTAACCATTGGAACTGAAGAGGATCCAAAAGCATTGAACATGACTAAGCTTAGATATCATAAACTGATCATCATGACGGATGCTGATGTAGATGGTAGTCATATAGCCACTTTGATCCTGACTTTTATTTACCGATACTTGAAAGAAATGGTTGAACAGGGATATGTTTATATCGCTCAGCCACCTTTATACCTTGTCAAGAAAGGCAAAAATCAGGAATATGCTTTTGATGATGAACAAAGAAAAATTTTAATCCAAAAAATTGGCGGAGGAAAGGATGATTCAGTCGATGTTCAGCGTTACAAGGGTTTGGGAGAGATGAATGCAGATCAATTATGGGAGACAACTATGAATCCTGAATCAAGAACTTTGAAGCTTGTTACCATTGATAGTGCAACCGAAGCGGACCGTGTTTTTAGTATGTTAATGGGCGATGAAGTGGCTCCAAGAAGAGAATTTATCGAATCGCATGCCAAATATGCCAAATTAGATATTTAATTAACTGGAAATCAATATTTTAAATAAAAAAGAGGCTCAAATGAGCCTCTTTTTATTTATTTTTTATGCTTTTCTGACTGACGTAATGGAAAAAAATGTAGATTTAGCCTTTACTAACTCTAAAATCAAGACAATGGCAGACATTCAATTAACAGCGTATAACGTAAAAACCAAGGAAAAAAATGTTCCAATGAAAGATGCAGTGATTACTAAAACTGCTCGTGGAGCTTATATGGCTCAGGGTAATGACGGCAAAGGAAATAAATTGACAACTCTTTTAGGCGCAGAAAAAGCTTTAGCAGCTATTGCAGCAGGTATTGCAAAACAAGGCTGGTAATAAAATTGCTTTTAAAAAAAGGTGTCATTTTATGACGCCTTTTTTTATGCACTGTTGTATTTATAAGTAATACCGCTTATAAACAGTAAATAGTCCAATGCGCTTTTCTGCGGTATAATACCATCTAAGATTTACACATAGTCCCTGCCCGTCCGGTCAGGC
>JAYWEL010000137.1:0-24056 GCA_043779285.1 Chitinophagaceae bacterium
TTGAAGCAATGGGTGGCTCTTAAAAAGCTGGTGCAGTAAAATATTAATAATGTTCGATGAAACACTGACCATTGAGATACAATAAAAAAAAGTTGTTGGTATACCTTAATCAGTGCAGCAAAACTTTTTTTTATTTTCTGCCGTTGTTGGTGTTTTTCCTCCACCAACAACACAAGTTATAATATGTGACAAATAAAATAAACCAAGATCCATTTATAAATTGTTGTTAGTACGCCAAACACAAAGCATAGCTGCATACAAACAACGGCAAAAATGAAATATATTTTTTTTATCTCAATGGTTGTGTTTATTAGTTGTACTAAAAAACAGCCATAATCTTTAATGCTGGAAAAGATACATGCCAAATAGTTAAATTACAAGAAAAGTCAATTAGCGATGTATCATTTGAAATTATGTCTAACTCATTATCAGATTCTTTTAAAATTGGAGAGAAAATAATGCCCTTTAAAAAAACAGGTCATTTTATGGTAATCAGAGATTATTATTTAGATACCATACGCATCTGCTTCAAAAGCTATAAGGCAAAATCCGGGCGTATCAAATTGAAGATTTATTAAAGTTGAACAATACCGTTTCTATCTTCTTCATTTTATGAACTTACTCTATGGTCGGTGGGACACCGACCATAGAGTAAAAAAAATCCCGGTCACTAATTTGCAACCGGGAATTCTCTAAAATATTTCTCCAAATTATATCACCACATTAATCATTTTATTTTTTACAAAAATGATTTTCTTGGGTGGTTTTCCTTCCAGCCATTTCAGTACAATTTCATTTTGTAAAACAACCGGCTCTACTTCAGCCTGTGTTACTTCCACCCGAAAACTCAAGGTGGTTCTTAACTTACCATTGATGCTTACGGGATATTCTTTTTCATTTTCCAATATATGCTTTTGTTCAAACTGCGGGAAAGATGCATCCAGTACGGATCCTAAATTTCCGAGACAATGCCATAACTCTTCTGCAATGTGAGGCGCATAAGGGGTTAACAAAATAGCCAGTTGTTCCAGAATTTCTTTTTTATGACATTTTACTTCATTCAATTCGTTTACACAAACCATGAATGCACTGACGGCAGTATTGAAACTGAACCGCTCCGTATCTTCTTCAATTTTGTGAATGGTCTTGTGCAGAATTTTTAATTCGGCTGCATTCGCTGTTTCTTCATTCCAAACCTTACCTTTTATTTCATCGAAAAATAAACGCCAAAGTTTTTTCAAAAAGCGGTGAACCCCTTCTATACCCTTGCTGTCCCATGGCTTGCTCATTTCTACCGGGCCTAAAAACATTTCGTACATACGAAATGTATCTGCTCCGTATCGCTCTACCAATATATCCGGATTAACCGTATTGAATTTCGACTTAGACATTTTCTCCACCTCGGCTCCACAGATATATTTTCCATTTTCCAAAATAAATTCAGCATCGGCAAATTCTGCCCGCCAATTCTTAAATGCATTGATATCCAATTCCACACCATCCACCATATTTACATCCACATGAATGGCATCTGTCTGATACTGATCTTTTAAACCGGCAGAAACATATTTTTTTGTGCCATGCACCCGGTAAACAAAACGGCTGCTACCCTGGATCATTCCCTGGTTTAATAATTTTTTAAATGGCTCATCAAAGCCAATATATCCCAAATCGAATAAAACTTTTGTCCATAAACGGCTGTACAATAAATGACCTACTGCATGTTCGGTTCCCCCAACATACAGATCTACCTGTCCCCAGTAGTCGGATATTTTCCGGTCGCAAAAACTATTGTTGTTTTCCGGATCCATATACCGGAGAAAATACCAGCTACTGCCAGCATAACCTGGCATAGTATTCACTTCTCTCATGCCGCTTTCTACATTTTTCCAATCTGTTAAATTGGATAATGGGCCTTCTCCATCCGGGCCCGGTTTCAATTCATCCATATGAGGCAGTAAAACCGGCAGGTCTGATTCAGTCATTGGATAAGCAGTTCCATCCCCGCCTCCCGGTCGGGCAGGTTTCCAGATAATGGGAAATGGTTCTCCCCAATATCGCTGGCGGCTGAAAGCGGCATCTCGCATTTTATAATTTGTCTTACGCTTACCAATACCCAACTCTTCCAGTTTATCATTCACTATTGCAATGGCATCACACATCTTCATACCATTGATGAATCCACTGTTTTCCAATACTGCTTCCTTGGTAGCATTGGCTTCTTCGCCATGATAATAATCTCCGATAATGTTGGTTATGGGAATATTAAAATGCTGCGCAAATTTGTGATCCCTTTCATCTCCACAGGGTACTGCCATGATTGCTCCTGTTCCATATCCTGCCAACACATATTCACTGATCCATATGGGAATTTCTCTTCCATCAAAAGGATTAAGTGCATAAGCTCCGGTAAAAACGCCTGTAATTTTTTTCTCGGCCATCCGCTCTCTTTCACTTCGGCTTTTAACATAGGTCAGGTATTCCTCCACTGCATTTTTTTGTTCAGTAGTAGCAATTTTTTCTATCAATTCATGTTCGGGTGCAACCACCATAAAGTCAACACCAAAAATGGTATCGGGACGGGTGGTGTAAACAACCAACTTAAGAGCCCCCTCTAAATCTCCTCCGCCTTTTGGCGGAGAGACTTGTGAAGACTCCGATTTTTTTGGAACTGATGGAAGTTTGGAAAGTGCTAAGGCAATTTTTTTTGTAACTGCATCTGCACCTTCTTTTACCTCTTCATTTGAAAACCGGAGCTCTGTAAAGCCATTTTCTTTTAGAAAAATTGTTCTGGCTTCATCATTCATCTTTGCATCTGGATTGTTGTGATAGCCACCATCTATTTCTATTGTTAACAATTTATCTAAACAAACAAAATCTACAATGTATGAACCAATAATATGTTGTCTCCGGATATGAAATCCTGTTTGATTATTCCTCAACTTATCCCATATTAAAGATTCTTCCGGAGTAGGTTTATCTCTTTTTTCTTTAGCCAGTTCTTTTGTGAAACCGTACAGAGATGGCTGAGCCGTGTGATAGCGGGGGTCTGTGGGTTGGCTTTCCTTCCCCCCAGGGGAAGGCCAGGATGGGGCTTTTATTTCGAAACTTATTTCAGCACCCACACTTTTACCAATCCAGTTACGTTGCATTTCATTCATGGCTTCGCTGAATTCAATCTGTTTCAAACCATCCAATAACCGATCGGCATATTCAGTAATCCGCAAATACCATTGACGTAATCTTTTCCGTTCCACCGGATGTCCGCCACGTTCACTCACGCCATTCACCACTTCATCATTTGCCAATACTGTTCCCAAAGCTTCGCACCAATTCACTTCGCCATAGCCGCAAAAAGCCAGCCGATAATTCATCAGGATTTCCATCTTTCTTTTTTCATCAAATCCATTCCACTCACCTGCAGAAAATTGCATTGCGGCATCACCCGGACAAGCATGTTTGGTGTTACCCTCTTTTTCAAAAATGGAAACAAGCATCATTATGCGCTCCGCTTTTTTATTGATGTGGTTGAACCAAGTATCGAATAGTTGTAAAAATATCCACTGTGTCCAGTGATAATATTTTTCGTCAGAGGTTCTGATCTCCCGGCTCCAATCATAACAGAAACCGATATTGTCCAATTGTTTGCGGAACGTTGCAATATTATTTTCGGTTGATACAGCCGGATGAATGCCATGGTCGATGGCATATTGTTCGGCGGGCAAACCAAATGCATCGTAACCCATGGGATGCAATACATTAAATCCTTTTAACCGTTTAAACCTTGAATAAATATCGGAAGCAATATAACCCAATGGATGACCTACATGTAAACCTGCTCCACTTGGATATGGAAACATATCCAATACATAGTATTTTGGTTTTGCTGATTGATTACTTACCAAATAAGCATTTGAATCCTTCCATGCTGACTGCCACTTCTTTTCTATTTCCCTGAAATTGTATTCCATTTTTTTATTTCTGATGTATCAATAATAATTCTCAAAATATTTTCTCATTCAATCTTCCAGATTTCGGATCATTGCATACCGTACTGAGATTTCTAAATCAGCAAAAAAGCTGCATAGTGAACAAGTTGATAAACGGAGCCCGTCCGAATGGCTGGCCGGGCGGACGTCGCAACCGAAGTTAATCGTAGTTGCTAAAGAAGACTTAAAAATAAAAATCTTCCACCTTTTATCTGCCTGTAGAAAAATAATACGGCGATCCAATCGTTTTGAGAGCGACAAAAATACAGATTGTAGCTTTTAATCCGTTATTTTTGTCCGTCTCTAAAAATCAAAAACAGGATACCCATGGCTCAGTTCGGCAAATCTTCTTCGAAACGCGGTAAACCTTCTTATTTCATGTCGGTACTTGGCGTTACGCTGGTACTTTTTCTGATTGGTATGGTAGGTTGGTTGACCATCAACTCGCAAAAACTGATTCAATACTTTAAAGAAAGTGTACAAGTTCAGGTTTTTTTACGTCCAAATGCGAAAGAAACGGACCGTGCCAAACTGCAGGATTATATTACGGCAAAGCCGTATACCAGAACTGTTAAGTATACCGATAAAGAGACTGCTAAAAAAGAATGGATGCAAACCGGTGCAGAAGATTTTACGGAATTTCTGGACAATGCACTGCTGCCGGCAAGTATCGATTTTTCATTAAAAGCTGATTTTCTGGACTCCACCCAGCTGGCCGATATTAAAACAGATCTATCTGCTTACCCCATTGTGGATGAAGTGAAATACCCCAATGCGGTGGTTGATAAGATGCAACGGAATTTTAGACTGATTAATCTGATCTTAATGGGCATTTCCATATTACTTGGCTTAATGGCTATTGTTTTAATCGACAACACCATTCGCCTAGCCATGTTCAGTAACCGCTTTTTAATAAAAACCATGCAGATGGTGGGAGCTACACGTTGGTTTATTGCCAAGCCCTTGAACAGAAAAGCGGTTATCAACGGTACTTTAAGTGCAGGCATAGCTATTGTTGCGTTGTATGGCGTTGTAATGATGGCAGAAAAATTTATCCCCGATCTGAAAACTTTACATGATACGAAAAGTTTGATTTTATTATTTGTTTCAATGATAGTTATTGGAATTAGCATTACCGTTTTCAGCACATACCGCAGTGTGGTAAAATACCTGAAAATGAAACTGGACGAATTATATTAACCTTTTATAAACGGCTTCATGCGATGAAGCATTTTTAATTATATTGCAATCTTAATTTAGAAGTTATGCTTGAAAAAAAATCAGGTTCGATGTTTACAAAAGAAAATTATGTGTTGATGATAGTAGGTGCAATGGTTATTGCGCTTGGCTTGTTTCTAATGTCGGGTGGGAAAAGTGATGACCCGAATGTATTTAATGCAAGTGAAGTGTACAGCACTACCCGCATCACTATTGCTCCAATACTGATTATTGCCGGACTGGTCATTGAGGTGTTTGCTATTTTTAAAAAACCGAAAAACTAAATTTCAAATTGATTTATAATCCGGTTTAAAAATTTGATTGATTTCGGATTTTTAAACCGGATTTGTTTTTAAAACCCCAGAAACTGCTTTACCATGAACTTATTTGAAGCGATCATCATTGCCATCGTTGAAGGAATCACGGAATTTTTACCTATTTCTTCAACCGGCCATATGATCATTACCAGTTCTTTTCTGGGTATTCATAAAGAAGAATTCACCAAACTTTTTGAGATCTCCATACAACTGGGAGCTATACTGGCAGTTGTGGTATTGTACTGGCGAAAATTTTTCGATTTCAGTCGTTGGCAGTTTTATCTCAAATTAATTGTGGGTGTTATTCCGGCTTTATTATTTGGTTTTATATTTTCTGACAGAATTGATGCGTTGCTTGAAAGCCCGACGACCGTTGCGATTACTTTATTACTGGGTGGTATCGTTCTATTATTTATTGATACCCATTTTAAACATGCAACCATAGAGTCTGATGAACAGTTGGGATATCGAAACTCATTTATCATCGGATTTTGGCAGGTTATTGCCATGATACCCGGAGTTAGCAGAAGTGCTGCATCCATCATAGGCGGTATGCAACAAAAACTAACCAGGCATTTTGCTGCAGAATTTTCTTTCTTTTTGGCAGTACCCACTATGTTTGCGGCAACAGCTCATTCATTGTTTTTAAAAAACTGGGAACAACCCGGTGTAATAAAAAAAGGTTATGAAATAATTTTGGAGAGTAATGAAAACCTCATTGCATTTATTGCCGGCAACCTGGTTGCTTTTGCTGTAGCCATGCTGGCCATTCGTTTTTTTATCAATTACCTGAAAAAATTTGGCTTCCGAGCGTTTGGGGTTTACCGTATTGTTGCAGGGATGGTTTTATTAGTATTAATCATGACCGGATTTATTTAAGCTGCTGTTGATAGCCTATATTTAATTATCTTTTTACCCGATTTAGATTTTTTAAATAAACATCTTGTATGCAAACTGCACCCAAAAAAGTCATCAATGCATGGGCCATGTTCGACTGGTCTAATTCAGTTTATAATCTTGTTATCACAGCTACCTTCTTTCCAATCTATTTTTTAAACTCCACCACTGCTGCATTTGGAGAAGATAATGTGCAATTTTTCGGAAGAACATTTGTGAACTCAGCATTATATGACTATGCGCTTGCTGCCGCTTATTTACTGATTGCATTCTTATATCCGATATTAACATCGATTGCAGATACCAGGGGCCATAAAAAGAAATTCATGCAGTTTTTTTGTTACCTGGGTTCTTTTGCCTGTTGCGGTTTATACTTTTTTAATGGGTCGAATGTAGAGTATGGAGTCATTTGTTTTATGTTGGCCGCTATGGGTTATGTAGGAAGTCTTGTGTTTTACAATTCATATTTACCAGATATAGCCGCACCTGAGGACAGGGACCGTATCAGTGCAAGAGGTTATTCATTTGGATATATTGGTAGTGTTATTCTTCAATTAATTGGTTTTGCTCTGGTTTTGAAAATGGATGACAACAAGCAGCAAGCAATCCTAATCACTTTTTTTCTGGCCGGATTATGGTGGATGGGCTTTGCGCAAATCACATTTAAATATTTACCCGAATCTGTGCCAAGTGTGAAAGAGCATAAGAAGAATGTATTTAAAGAAGGCTTTATTGAAATTAAGAAAGTGTATGACCAGGTCAGTCATATGCCGGTTTTAAAAATATACCTGAGAGCTTTTTTCTTTTACAGTATGGCCGTTCAAACTGTGATGCTGGCAGCAGTAACAGTAGCCAGTAAATTATTAAAACTAAATGAGGTAAAATTGATTTCCACTATTTTAATCATTCAAATAGTGGCAGTTTTAGGTGCATGGGGCTTATCAAGATTGTCGATGAAATTCGGAAATTTCAATGCACTTATTACGGCGATTTTTATTTGGATGGGGATTTGTGTAGGAGCTTATTATACCGCTGTGATTGTAGAGAATGGACAAAGTGGTGAGAACCTTTTTTATGGAATTGCTGTAGCGGTTGGTTTGGTCATGGGTGGCATACAATCACTTAGCCGGTCTACTTACGCAAAACTGATGCCGGAAACCAAAGACACTTCTTCCTTTTTCAGTTATTACGATTTTACCGAAAAAATTGCCATCGTACTTGGTCTGATAACCTTTGGATTGTTGGAAGAATTAACTGGAAGTATGAAAAATTCTATTCTTTCATTAATTGTTTTCTTTGCCATAGGTTTGATGATGCTATATGCTGCAAGGGCAAAACAAAAAAAGTTTTCAGTTACATAAATTGCATAATGAAATTATACTCTATAGATACCGGTTTTTTTAAGTTAGACGGCGGAGCCATGTTTGGTGTGGTGCCAAAAAGTATGTGGAATAAAATAAATCCGGCAGATGAAAACAATTTGTGTGACTGGGCTTTGCGTTGTTTGCTAATTGAAGATGGCAACAGATTAATTCTTATTGATAATGGTATTGGTGACAAACAAAGCGAACATTTTTTCAGGCATTATTTTTTACATGGTCATGCTACGCTTGATTCTTCATTGGCAAAATATGGATTTACAAAAAATGACATTACCGATGTAATTCTGACTCATTTACATTTCGATCATTGTGGTGGATCGATTGTAAAAGAAGGTGATAAACTGGTTCCTGCATTCAAAAATGCAAGCTATTGGAGCAATGAAAAACATTGGGACTGGGCCGTTTTTCCGAATGCAAGGGAAAAGGCTTCTTTCCTAAAAGAAAATATTTTACCTATTCAGGAAAGCGGTCAATTAAAATTTATTGACGATGGAAAATTAATTGATGGCCGATTGGGACAAACTGATTTTGCAGAAAATATTTCGATTCGATTTACGAATGGGCATACCGAAAGCATGATGCTCCCTCAGATAAATTATAAAGGAAGAACTATCGTGTACATGGCCGACCTACTTCCATCTCAAGGGCATATACCCATTCCATTTATCATGGCATATGACATGTTTCCATTGACTACTTTAAATGAAAAACAATCCTTTTTAAAAGAAGCTGTTGAAAATAATTATACCCTTTTTTTTGAACATGATGCACATTATGAATGTTGCAACTTGCAGCATACAGAAAAAGGTATTCGTCCAAAAGAGTTTTTTAAATTAGACGAGATTTGATTTTTTTATTGCAGTTTAATCAATGAGATTAATGGGTATCTTAAATTCCTGTAACTCATCATATCGGCCTTGATGCTACCAACAACGATGGGGCTTTCAATACGTACCGGTACCCGGTTTGCATCATCAGAAACCCAAACAACCATATTTTCACCCCCCTCGAAAATGGTGCCCTTTACCAATAGTGGTTTGAATTTAAGTGTGTTGAATTTTCCGTATTTTGTTTTGATGACTTCCTTTCCAAGATATCGGATATACATATCATACACTTCATTATCCAAAAACATTTTGAATGGAATTTTATCTCCTACTTTATATTTTTTGTAATCGATATTACGGATATAGTAAATGGCACTTAAAACATCCTGCACACAATCTGGCACTTTAAAAGTGCCTTCGGTGCTGATGGCCGTATTTGTTTCGTGGTTAAAACTAATATTCTCATATTTTTTAAAACCACCTTCCTGAATATCCCGTACAAATTTCAAGGGCCTGAAAGTAGCCGTATCAATATATGATTCGTATCTGTCCCTTACCCGATATATCCAATCATACGATGACAGTGTTGTACCTACTCCAACAACATGATACACCGGGCGGTTATTAATTTTTTCCAGCGATGTAGAAAATGTAGTAACTCCTGCATTAACATACATTCCAACTACCGAATAAAATATTGAATAACTAATTTGTTCCCCATCTGCAATGGTAGTGTTTCTAATTTCACAATAATGGTTCTCCGGCATTACTGTTTTAAAAGAAAAAAGTAAACAAGTAAACGTCAATAAAAAAGTATAGTTAAATCTTCTCATTTTTATTTTTCAAAATTTTAATCCCCCAAATAAAAATTGTTCCTAAAATGGATGGGATAACCAGATTAATAAACCAAATACCGGCTGTTGTAAATCCAATGCCAAGCGTATTTGCGCTAAATAGTCCTAACAATTTTAAACTGACTTCTCCCCGAAGCCCCAGATCTATGAGGGCAATGGTTGGAATAGATGCTAAAACTAAAAATATCACACACAATACCCAAAAACCCTGCCACCAACCTATTTCAACATTAAACAATTGCATGAGTAAATAATATTGTAAACAAAAAACTAAAAACCGTATTAATGATAATGACAATATTTGTAGAAGTAAGGTTGCAGTTAACGCTTCTAATGATTCGATAAGGTATGTATATTTATGGCTACCTGGTAGTTTATTGACCAACTTTGTAAGCCATGATAGGTTGAAATAAAAAACTGTTAAAATAATCAACACCATAAAAGTGCCATACAATGAAATATTTATCCAGAACGAAGTTCCATTAGCATTCAAATCACTTGCATTTAATTCGGGTATTAAAATCAATAGGCCGATACAACCCATCAACAATGTAATGATTAGCTGACTGATACTACCAACTATAGTGAGTGAAATTGCTTTCAATCTTTTGCCTTCATCCATATAAAGTACCCGTCCAAAATATTCACCTATTCTGTTTGGTGTACTAATAGAAAAAGAAACGCCTGTTGTTATAGCCTTTAATGCCTTCCAAAAACTGATTTCCTGAATAAGTTGAATTAATAATTTCCACTTGATGGTTTCTATGGTCCAGTTCAACAGCATCAATAATACAACCAGCAAAAGTAAAATGACCTTATCGCCGGATAAATTTTGTTTAATATGCAGCCAGGATTGTTCCAGGTTGGGTTGATTCCTGATTTGATTATATACAGAAACAGATAACCAGATAAACAACACAGGTGCAAGGAAGAAGTTGAGAAAGATTTTGATATTTTTGTTCAGTACCATTATGGCTATAAAAATACAGTCCGTCGGACAAATCGATTCAAAAATAATTCTGGGCATAGATCCGGGAACTTTGGTTATGGGTTATGCCATCCTGGAAGTGAAGGGGAATAATTTACGACTAATAGAAATGAATGTGCTAAAACTAAGTTCAAAAATAGAACATTTTGAACGGCTTAAAATTATTCACAATACCGTAGAAAGCCTGATTAATATATATCAACCAAATCATTTTGCCATTGAAGCTCCTTTCTTTGGCAAGAATGTACAGTCGATGCTAAAACTAGGCAGGGCACAGGGTGTAGCGGTTGCGGCAGCCATGCGGGCCGGGTTGGGTGTGATGGAATATTCTCCTAAAAAAGTAAAACAATCGGTTACCGGAAATGGGAATGCCAACAAGGAACAGATATGGCAAATGTTGCGACATATGCTTTCTATAAAAACTGAAAAGCCTCAATACTACGATGCTACCGATGCTTTGGCAGTAGCCGTTTGTCATCACCTGCAACAAAACGCTGTAACAAATGTTTTGGGTAAAAAAGGAAAAGGTTGGGAAGATTTTCTGAAAGCAAACCCCGAAAGAGTTAAAAAAAATAATCCTTTATAGATGAGCAAGAACCTTTCGTTGAATTTCTTTCAACTGTACTTCCGACAATATTAATTTTGGTTGGGTAAAATTCAAATCATTGGATGTGTTGATAGGCACTAAATGCATGTGCGCATGTGGCACTTCAAGACCAATAACCGCTATTCCGCAACGATTACAATCAAATGCTTTTTCAATGGCTTTGGCAATAGGTTTGGCAAAAACCAACATTTCGTGTAAAATAGCATCATCCAAATCGAAAAGTTTATTTACTTCAGTTTTTGGCACTACCAATACATGTCCTTCCCGTAAAGGGAATACATCAAGAAAAGCTAAAAATTTTTCGTTCTCTTGTATTTTATATGATGGAATTTCTCCGGCGATAATTTTTGAAAATATTGTCATGGATTTAAAATATTTTGTTTGGAAATTATTGAAATAATATCTCAGTTTATTTAATAACAGCATCGTGACTTAAGTGAATGGTGAATGGTCAATGGTGAATATTGACCATTCACCATTGACATAACACTAACTTTTTACTGTAAAACTAATTATTATATTTTTTTAGTTTCTTCGTTAAATGCATCCATGAAAAACCCGCCATTGGGCGGGAATCATTTTTAAAGACTGATATTTTCTATTTTGAATTGAATGACGCCGGCAGGTGCTTGTACATCCACTATTTCGCCTACTTTTTTGCCCAATACTCCTTTCCCTATCGGTGAACTGAAAGAAATTTTGCTGAGTTTTAAATCAGCTTCCGGTTCACTCACAATCTGGTAAGTAAACTGCTTACCGGTTTTAATATTAGTCAATGTAACTTTTGTCATGATAGACACTTTGCTCAAATCAAGAGTTGATTCATCCAGAATCCGGGCATTGGCTATCTGTGAATCCAATAATGAAATTTTAGCTTCCAGTAAACCCTGCGCTTCTTTGGCGGCATCATATTCTGCATTTTCCTTTAAATCGCCTTTTTCCCTAGCTTCTCCTATTGCTTTAGAAGCCGCAGGTCGTTCAACACTCTTTAACCGATGAAGTTGTTTCTTCATCAATTCCATTGTCTCTTTGCTCATGTACTGAATTGCACTCATACTATTTCTCCTCTTTGCTTGTATTAAAAAAAATAACAACGCCTCAGCATTACTGAAGCGTTGCATTATTGTATAACAAATATAAAAGCTTTTTTAAGAAAAAAGTCAAAGACTTCATTCTTTGAAATCTCCTCTTGAACATTACAACAAATTAAACCCTTCTTTAAAGAAGTTCCTGAAATTGAAAAATTGATTAGTTCATGGGTGCTTTAACCTCTACATGACTTAAAAATAATTTTGTTATTTCACTATTACAAACAGTTTTTTAAGATTGCATCTGAGAATAATCAGTAAGATTGAAATCAGGAATTCAAAAGTAAGTTATTAAATTTTTCTGATATATTAACTCATGATTATTTTTGAGGGATACTTATTTATCCAGTTCAAGTTTTTGAACCAACACCTTAGCCATATTTAAAAATGCTTCGTGGCTATAGCCTGCAATATGAGGAGTAATTAATACATCTGGTCTTTCTAATAACCAGTCCAATTGTTCTTTTTCAGTGGTCGTATAAGAGTCTACATTTTCATTCTCTAAAACATCCAATCCTGCTGCCGATATTTTTTCTTCTTTCAATGCTTCAATCAAATCTTTTTGATCAATGACTTTTCCTCTGCTCGTATTTAGAATGATCGGTTTTAATGCCAGTGAATTAAAAAATTTCTTATTTCCCATATGAAACGTATCATCTGTTAAAGGAACATGGAAACTGATAATATTCGAATATTTACAAAGTTGCTCCAAGTTTGATTCATGTACATACCCATTCGAAAAATCAACACGAAACTTGTCATAAGCCAATACAGTTATTCCAAATGATTCCAGTAAACCGGCTAATGCTTCTCCGGTATTTCCATAACCAATAATACCAACTGTTTTTTCGGAGATTTCTATGCCCCGATTTTCTTCCCGTATCCACTTACCTTCTTTTATCTGTGCATTTGAAAGAGCAATTTTATTTGTCAGACTTAATAACATTCCCAATGCATGTTCAGCAACAGCATTTCTATTTCCTTCCGGGCTACTGATACATTTTATTCCTTTAGTTTCTGCAAATTCCAAATCAATCATCTCCATTCCACTACCCAATCGGCCAATCCATTTCAATTGTTTGGCTTTCTTTAATAATTCCTTATCTATATGAATTCGGGTTGTAACAATAAGCCCAATGCAATCAACAATTTTTTCAGAGAGTTCTGTATAACTAATCTCCGGTTCATAAACAACTTCAAATCCATGCTGACTAAATGAACTGATTAAGTAACCATGTACTTTTGCAGTAATAATAACTTTCTTCATTCTTTTTTTATTTTCAGATCTTCTTCCAAAATTCTTTACTCCATTACATCATCCGGAAAGTTAATGCTCCAAACTGTTCTACAGAAAGTTGTTCTGCTCTTTTATTAAATAGTTCATCCTTTAATGTCTCCGCATCAAATAATGATTTTACAGCATTCCGCAGTGTTTTTCTTCTTTGTTGAAATGCTGTTTTCACCAGGTTGAATAACGCTCTTTCCGACTTCATGTTGATATATTTTTCTTTTGGAAGAAGTCTGATAACAACACTTTTAACTTTGGGTGGCGGTTTAAAACTTGTCTCACTTACCTCCATCAATAAATCTACATTGAAGAAAGCCTGAGTTAATACGCTGGTAACTCCATAAGTCTTACTGCCTTCTTTGGCAGCAATCCGCAATGCCACTTCTTTCTGAAACATACCAATCATACATTCCACATTCTCTTTCCAATCAAGCACTTTAAATAAAATCTGGGTAGAAATATTATATGGGAAATTGCCAATGATGGTAAACTTATCTTCAAACGGTTTCTCTATTTCCAAAATGCTTTGATGAATGATTTTTTCTTTTAACAGGGGATATTTGCCTAATAAATAACTCACTTTCTCCTCATCCAGCTCACAGGCTTTGAAATCAATATGCTTAATATCTACTAAATATTTTGTCAATGCTCCGCCGCCAGGTCCAACTTCTAATAATTGGGAAAATTTGTTTTTCTTCAACTCAGAAACAATATCAAGACAAATAACTTCATCCGTCAGAAAGTGTTGCCCCAAAGATTTTTTCAACGTATACATGCCACAAAAGTAAACGTATTAAGGCTATTTATACATGTTATACTTATTACGATGTAAAAGGAAATTCAACCTGAATATTTTGTCGGAATAAGTACAATATGGTTGTTTTTAAGAATTAGCGATGAATGAAGTATTTTTACCTAAGTAAAAATTAATTGACCAGGCATTTTAGTTTTAAAAAAGAACTAAAACTTCCCGAATTAAAATACAAAGGATGAGTCAGCATAAAAAACCTGTTATTGGTATCAGTTGTGGCGATTTAAATGGCATTGGCATTGAAGTCATCATAAAAGCATTTTCTGATGGCAGGCTGTTGGATCATTGTACTCCGGTGATCTTTGCTTCCAATAAAGTGATCAATTTTTATAAGAAGACAATGCCGGAGGTTCATTTTAATTATCAAAGTACCATCGACCTGAAACGACTGAACCCCAAGATGGTGAATGTATATAGTTGTTGGGAAGAGGATGTAAATATTACACCCGGACAATTAACCGATGTTGGCGGAAAATATGCCATCAAATCATTGTTTGCAGCTGTTCATTCTTTAAAAGAAAATGAAATTGATGGTTTGGTAACAGCCCCAATTCATAAAAAAAATATTCAATCGGCCGATTTTAAATACACCGGTCATACGCCGTTTTTAAAAGAATATTTCAATGCACCCGAAGTAGTGATGATTTTATTTGCTTCAGATTTCAGAATGGCATTGGTAACAGAACATGTCCCTATCGCTGAAGTGGCTGCAAACATTACCAAACAAACGGTTTTAAATAAAATCATTACGTTGAACCAAAGCCTGATCAGGGATTTTGGCATTGCAAAACCAAAGATTGCTGTACTTGGATTGAATCCACATGCCGGAGACGAAGGGTTGATTGGTACTGAAGAAGAGAGCAGTATTAATCCTGCAATTAAAGAGGCAAAACAAAACAATATTATTGCATGGGGTCCTTATAGTGCAGATGCATTTTTTGCCAACCATAATCACATGAAATTTGATGCTGTTTTGGCTATGTATCACGACCAGGGGTTGATTCCATTCAAATCTTTATCTATGGGGTCCGGTACTAATTATTCTTCCGGATTACCACAAGTCAGAACATCTCCTGATCATGGAACGGCCTTTGATATTGCCGGAAAAAACATGGCTGACCCAAGTTCTTTTTTAAACGCGGTATTCGATTGTATTGATATCCGTCAGCGTAGAATTGATTTTGATGAGGACCGAAAAAATCCATTGCGCAAATTAACCGCAACTGTTTTAGCCAATGTGGAAGATGAAAAGATTGAAGAGTAAAACTGCTTTATTTTTCCTTGAAAATGGCATCACTTAACCCAGTATTTATTTTGTATGATGTGTAATTGATTTCAATCTTTCCTTTCTTATTCTTCACCCGATCAGCTTCTTTCTTTTTTTCACCACTTTCATATTCAAAGGTTACGGCTTTCGGTAGTTTGTAATCTTTTGTGTCAAACGAAAAAATCACTTTATCAGGCAATCCATATTCTTTGTATTTTTCGTAATAAAGATCCATCTGAAAAGTTCCGCTTTCCCTGGTACTTACTTTCGATCTTTTGATGAGTAATTCTTTTTCATCAATGAATAAAGTCGTCAGCAATACTTCACTCTCTTCATCCAAAGGCAGTATTTTCAACACTTTCAGTAGTACATTATCGATAGTCAGTTCGCCAGCAGAAACAATGGTATTATTTTTATTTTCGAGTATCGAATTAAGATCCACATTGACTCCTCCTTTGGGAAGTATCGAAATTCCCCCTTCTTTTTTCACTTTAAACTGATCCGGTTTTTTATAAAATATTTTCACTTTCGATTGCGGCGTGTTAATAAAGTTCACATCAATTTTCAATGTCCCCTCAGCTATATAATCCCTAATCTTTTCATTTTTTAATTTTATTTTTTGCAGCAGATCATTTTGTGCATTCATCTTCAATGAAATTGAAATAAATGCCAGCACAGCAAACCATTTACCTATATGTTTTAAAATACTAATCATGTCAAAATATCTTTTTTCCGGAAAACAAGGATGGCAGTTGATACAAATGCGGCAATATGCAATAGCAATATTGTTGCCGATTTAAAAATTTCGAAGTAGTCGACCGGGTTTTCGAAAAACCCTTTCCAGTTCAACATATGATTAGTGAACAGATACGGTTTTGCTGCATTAAAAAACGGTATATCCATCGTTGTCAAAATTGTAGCTACTATGACTATACTCATAGTAGCGATAATTGGACCTACTGCATTTTCGGCAAAACACGAAAGAAGAAAAGCCAATGCTGCAACTGTTGACATGCCTATAAAAGCAAATCCAAAAGCAGCAAAATACCTCCACATCACATCTGTATTGTCAAGAATAACGATCATCTCGCTTTTCATAACTATCAGATCGCCTTTACCAAAAACCGCCATGGAAACAATCAATGAAAGTATAGCCATAAAAACCAGTAGCATCAGTGTAAATACGATAGATGCCATAAATTTTATTAGTAACAGTTTGGTACGGCTGATAGGCTTGGTCATTAACAGACGCAATGTCCCCATATTCGCCTCACCGGCAATCACATCGCCGGCTACTAAAGCAATCAGCAATGGAACATGTATCAGTAATGTTTGAAGAATAATATAACAGATCAGGTAGCCATTTAATATTGCCCCTTCTATTTCGAAACTATCTTTTAAAGGTTGCATAGCAAACTTCAGGTAAGATTCTCCATCTACATAAAAAGCTAATTGAATCAATATTACTATTGAGGCAATGGCTGCAAAGGCAATATAAGTCCTTGGCTTCTTAAATATTTTAAAGAGTTCAATTTGTAAAATTTTCCACATGTTGTTTTCCTCCGGTAATTGAAATAAAATAATCCTCCAATGAATGCTTGGTCTTTATGGAATATACATCCTGCCCCATTTGTACCAGATCTCGGTTTAATGTAGGAACCTGATCTTTGTGCATTCTTAATAAAATAGAATTTTCATTTTTAACTACCACAAAAGCTTTCCAGTTTGATGATAATAGTTTTTCATGCGTCTCTTTCAAATCAACTGTTTCAATTTCAACCAATGTTTTAGACGGGTTCAGCAAGTCCCTCACTGCTCCTTCCGTTAATTTTTTACCCTTATCAATAATCAGCATATCATCTGCAATGATTTCCATTTCGCTTAACAGGTGAGAAGAAATGATCAATGTTTTCCCCTCATCCCTACTCAGATGCAATAAAAGATTTCTCATATCTGCAATTCCTTGTGGATCTAAGCCATTTGTCGGTTCATCCAGGATTAATAATTTCGGATCATGCACCAACGCAACTGCAATTCCCAATCGTTGTTTCATTCCCTGCGAAAAAGTTTTTACTTTATCGTGTTGCCGGTCTGTAAGGCCAACCAATTCAAGTTTCTCATGCAAAGTGGAGACCGGTATTTTCACTCCGCTTAAAGCGGCATAAATTTTTAGGTTTTCCAATGCCGTTAGATATTTATACATATCGGGCCTTTCTACAATGGCGCCAATTTGTCTCAAAATTTCGTTCCGGTGACTTTTTATATTTAAACCAAATAATTCTATTTCTCCTTCATCCGGTTTTACTAAAGTCAGCATCATTCTGATAGTAGTTGACTTTCCTGCACCATTTTGCCCCAGAAAACCATAAATACTTCCTTCCTCAACAGTAAAGGAAAGATCATCAACAGCCTTTATTTTGCCGAAATTTTTAGAAAGATTACGTACTCTTACTAAGGGTTTCATCGCATGAAAATTTTAATAATTGAGTTTAAATCCGCTTTTAGCTTTAAAAAAAAATCGTCAAAAATTATATATCTATAAGTGCTTTTAAAGTTTAGGTTTTAGTTTTAAATTTACTTACCAATCCTTTGAAAACAAAAAATCTTATGCCCGTACAAAAAAGCAATATTACATCCTGCTTTTCGTTTGAAAGTACGTTCTCTTTTATTTTTTGAATTGAAAGGACTGTTTTACAGATTTACTTAAAAGTACACTTGTAAAAAGATCAAACTGTTTTTATCTTTTTTTGATAAAAATAATTTGAGCCGATATTTATGAAAACCGTATAATCCAAACCCTTAAATGAAAAGATCTGCTTTTATATTAGCATTCTTTTTACTGACAATTTATCAGCTCAAGGCACAAGTGGTCCTGAACGAAATATATACTGATCCGGGAAGCGGGAAGCATGAATTCTTTGAACTGTACAATACCAGTTCAAGCGGAGGAGAAAATCTCGATTGCTATACGATTGTTACCTATTACGAAGAAAGTCCGGGCAAGACCGGTTTTTATGTAATGGACCTCCCTAATATGTCCATTCCATCCAGAGGGTATTTTACAGGAGCTTCAGCAAATCCATTTAATGTGCAAGGGCAAAGTGGTATCACACCAAATTTTAACTGGAACGCAATGCCTGCAGGAGGTGCACTTTACAAAATGGAAAGAAGCGGAGCTACTTATACCTCTGTGGCTGTACCAGCCAACCTGAATGATTTCTTTTATAATAAAGGAGGTGGTGGTGCGAACTATTCCGTCATGGTCTATAAAAACGGCGTTTTATTAAATGCTTTTTTTGGTGGTTCTTCTTCATCGGTGATTCCAGCTTTCCTTCTTGCCATGCCAAATCTGCCTGTTACCATGAATGGGTCCTGTACGTCTTTTTCCGCAATCTTCAGTACAATTACCAACAAACAAGGAGAATATGTAAATCCAACTCCAGGTAATGATAATGGATATATTCGTACGCTCGATGGCAAATGTGGCACATGGGTCAAAGGTGCATCTACTGTAAATCATACACCCGGAGCAACCAATGGTTCCGCTTTAAATACAGCAGGAGAATTAACCATTACAACATTTATTACCTGCTCTTCTACAATTGGAGGTGTATCTACTTTTAATTATATCATTTCCGGTGGAACAACAGAAAACTATCCTGCCATTATTGAAGTTTACAGAGACCGTGGAATAATTGGATCACTGGATGCAGCAGATTCACTCTTAAATAGTCGTTCCATTATTAACGCTTCACAAGGAACACAAAGTGTTAACCTTCCAAAACAGGATGATAAAGTTATCCTTGTTGCCAAATCCCCGGCAGGCTGTATTGACGTCGTTTTAGCTTTTAATAATACTTGTCTCCCACATTATTTGTTACCGGTAAACCTAAGCTCTTTTAAAGGCACTGTTCTTAATGACCGGGTTAGTATCTCGTGGATTTTAGCAAATAATGAAAATGCATCTTCATTAAAAATTGAAAGATCTTTTAATGGTAGAGATTATGTAATTGCAGAAGAAATTACCGTTTCAAAAATGCATGGCCATGTGGAATATGAATTTGTTGACACGTTAAAAAACTCTGACAAAGCATACTACCGTTTGAAATTTATTGACAAAACAAATCAAACAGGATATTCTAATATAATCATCCTTTACTCAAAAAAAGAAACAACTAAAGTTGACATTAAAATGTTCAGCAATCCGGTTGTTGACAATTTAGTATTCAGTTACCCCTCTGCAATTAATCAAACAACCACGATGGATGTTTATAATTTATCGGGGAATAAATTGATGACTAAGAAACTGAATACTATTGAAGGAATAAACCATGTAGGTACTTTGCTTCCATCTTCCATGAATAAAGGAACTTATCTTTTGATCCTTTCTAATAGTAAGGAAAGATTGTCAACTGTTTTTTTAAAAAATTAAGAACAGCCTTTTACTTATTGTTTCCCAAATACGATTGCAGATTATTGACATATATCTCAAAAGCCTGGATGCCTACTTTAGTAATACGACAAATGGTTTGCGGATAATTATCCTTAAAATTTTTCTTTACATCAATATATCCTGCGTCCTTCAATTTAGTAATTTGTACACTCAGATTACCGGCTGTGGAATTTGTTTTCTCTCGGATAAATGTAAACTCCGCCTCCTTCACACTGATAAGTAGTGACATGACAGCTAATCGAAGCTGCGAATGCAATATAGGATCTAGGTCTTTAAACATGAGCGGCTAATGATTCTTTTTTTGCTTTTTGATATTCTCTTTCCATTAAAATTCCGGGGATGAACCAAGCGAAAATGGCTGATATTGCTGTTAACAACAAATCAACTTTTACAAAAGTATATACAGTAATGACACTGCATAGCCAACACAATAAACCACCCCATAACATAGGTTTGAACTTGCAGGCTGCGCCGGTTACAAACGTTGGCATACCATACAGAATCAGGAATAAAGCTGCAATGTATTCTGAAAAATGGAAAGCAGATGAGTGGCCGGTAAGTACTTTATACTCTCCGGCTACCGGTCCCCATTCATTAAATACATTATTGACAACATGTATCAATAAAAAAATAGTAATACCAAATCCCAACCATAAGTAATCCATATAAATATCATCGTATGACTTTACCTTTTTTTCTTTATTTTCTTTAATAGAAATAAAAATTTGCGGAATTATGGCCAACAGGGTAAGGAGATAAATATCAAATGGCAATCTATATCCAAAATGTATTTCGGATAATTTTACGAGAGCACAAATAGCCACAACGGCTCCCCACATCATAGACCCAATGCCGGTGCTATGATACGAGTTCTTGGCCTTGTTGATCATTTGGGCAATCAACTCAAGACTTTCCTTTTCGGTTAATTTTTTATTTTCCATATCCGTTTAATATTTTAAGATAATCTGATTCATTAAAATTAAAAGGGCTGTGTTAAAAAATAATTTACCTGTGCCTTTCCCCAGGTTGGGTGAATAGTACTTTCCGGTTTAAATGTTTCATACTTACTTAACGATAATTCAAACAGTTTTTTTGCTTCCACTTTACTTCCACCAAATTGTTCGGGTGTAAAATATTTATCCTGTGCTTCTAATAAATAAACCCTTGGATTTTCCGGATTCATGGACTTTGCTTTAGCTAATGCAGTTGCTGCCAAAGGACCGTACTGCATAAACCGGTTCATCGGGTCTGCCATCATACGCAGGGATGCAATCATTTTTTTAACACAAAGTATTTCCGAATTTTCTTTAGTCAAACCGTTGGCTTTATCAATTAATTGTTCTGCTTTATCAGCAATCGGGTCTATTTTTGAAACATCCCCTCCATTGGCTCCATCTGCATAATTATAACCCGCAGAAACCTGTGTCAGTGCAGCGTAATAGAAAGGCAGCCATTGATTTTTTTCCGCATCAGCAATCCGTTCAAATGCATTGGACAAATCAATCAAACCTTCTGTAGATCGCATGGTATCAACAGCTGGAATTTTTTGCTCCATGGCTTTTACAAATTTTTCGCTTTGTGCAAAAGCAAAAATATTAATCAAAATACAGGTTGTTAGGAATACTATTTTTTTCATTTTATTTAATTTTTAGTGTGTTTTTTATTTACAAATTATTATTAATGGCATCTTGTGTTCGGTCTACACCGATATTGATAAATGCACCAAGGAAAACAAACATTCTGGATGGGGGTACAATCGCTTCTCTTCTTGCTCCATCAAATGAATACTGATATCCGTAGGTTTGTTTAAGGTTTAAAATATTACTTACCTGTAATACAAAAACAGAAAATGTTTTGCTGTTTGTTTTCCCGATTGCAGGCAAATAATTCAAACTGAAACTGAGGTTGTGATAGTCCGGCGCATAGCCCCGGTCTTTGAATTCGGAACCCGTGCCATTAGCTTTTATGAAATAATAAGGTCGTCCGCTTGCATAATTATACGCCAAATTGAATCCGGTCTTCCAGGGTAACACAAAGTTTTTAATTACCAATGAAGCGGTATGTTTTCCTGCAAAAGATGGTTGTATCGCAGTAGGAAAATTCAGAAAATCCCTTTTTGTATCGAGGTATGAGTAGGAAAGCCAGTAATCGAAATTCTTGAATGTTTTTTTATCCCGCCAGAAAAGCTCGATTCCTTTGGCATCACCGAAGCCGTTATTATTGGTTGCAATTTCCCGGTTACTTATAAAAGATGTTTTTATCAGATCATCATAATCTTTGTAAAATATTTCGGCCCGCAGGGTTCTTTGGTTTACGGATTTCTGAATCTGTGCTATATAATGGGTTGCCTTAGTGAAACGCAGATCATTTACAGATGGCAAATATCTTCTTTCCGGATTTTGATAAAAAACACCATAAGCCAAAGACGCCTGACTATTAGTATTAATCTTATAAGATAAAGAAATCCGAGGTGCCATATTTATCTTATCCAAAACAGATGAATGCTCCAACCGGGTTCCAATCTTTGCAGCGATGGCATTGGTTAAATAAATATCCGACTCGCCAAAAATTGATTTAATTTTTTCATTCAATTTGTTTGGAAAAACCTGTCCGTTAAATAATTTAAAATCCGCTTTCTCATTACTGCCATTATATTCTGCCCCAAAACGCAATGCACTCAAGCCTTTCAGGTTTTTTTCAAAAACAGATTTAGCATTAAAATAATTACCATTCTGTTCCAATCCGAATTTTTTAAATTCAAACCCATTCACAACAACATCCTGATTGTTTTGATCCTGAAGATCCCCATGGATGTCATCGGCATTATTGGCATAAGAAACACCGGAATTCATTTTCCAGCCATTACCCAGATTTTCTTTCCACGAAAGATTATGATAGTTGTTGCTGTTTTTCAATTTAAAAAAATCTTTATACCCCACTGCATCAAGACTGTTTACTCTGAAAGCTAATTTATTCGCACTAAAATATCCGTAGTATTTTACAAAACCTCCGCCGGAGGTTTTAATTCTGAAATTGGCACTTCCATTATGTATTGCGGGTGCAGTAATATAATCCTGACGTTGCTTGATAACTTTAAAAGCCGGAGCTAGGTTGGTATAACTGTACTCCACACCCCAAGATGATTTTTTATTTTTAGAAAGTTGTTGTATGCCAAAACCTGGACCTAAAACCGTAGCATTGATATTGGCAGAACTTCTATCCGGTAAATCAATTGACTCCAATATCAAAGCGGAAGACAAAGCCTGTCCATAGAGGGCAGAATAACCACCCGTACTAAACACTGTTCCCTTAAAAAGAAAAGGAGAGAACCTGCTAAACTGTGCAATATTGGGTACACTGCTGTAAAAGAAATTATTGACCAGGGTTCCATCAATAAAAATTTTTGTTTCTGCAGCCGTACCTCCACGTACAAATAATCCTTCACTTTCACCAACCTGTTGTGTACCGGGCAATGTTTTTAAAGCACCGGTAATATCTCCATTTGCACTGGCCGTAGTAACAATATCAATCGGACTTAAAATTGCTGTAGATCTTTTCCGGTCGCTGGCTTCAAATGTTCCGGCCGATAATACTACCGCTTTCAGTTCTGTTATTTCTTCTTTGATAGAAATAATCAATTCAATTTTTTCAGCACCGATATTCAGTACTTGTTCAAATGGTTTGAATCCGATTGTTGAAGCAACCAAAGTTTGTTCAGCTTTTTCAAATGTCTTAAACTGAAATCTTCCCAAACTATCAGTCGTTGCTCCATCGTATGTATCCTTTAAATAGATGCTGACTCCTGACAAAGGCCTGGATTTATTATCTACAATTTTTCCGCTGATAGCAATCTGCGAACTGGCAGAATTGCAAACCAATAAAAAGAATAAAATTTGACAGGATGTCTTTAAAAAATTCATGATTATTTGTTTCAATCTTAACGCAAACGTAAAGTAGTTTATTTTATAAACCAAATTATACCGCTTATAAACAGTAAATAGTCCAATGCGCTTTTCTGCGGTATAATACCATCTAAGATTTACACATAGTCCCTGCCCGTCCGGTCAGGC